>CAWLBR010000044.1:0-15894 GCA_963855085.1 Gammaproteobacteria bacterium | reverse complement strand
GCCACACTGCCTCATTGTTTCCTGGCACTGAGACTTTAGCCCGCGGTCTTGATATGCACTCCGGCGCAGACTGTATTGCGGTTACGCCACTGGATGCACCTCATCAGCGCATGAGCATGACCTTGCCGCGACTATTGAATACTGAATCTCTGATAATTCATATCAGTGGTGCCAGTAAGCAACAGGTGCTGACTCAGGCCAATGCTGGCGATGATGTGATGGAGCTGCCGATTCGGGCGATTTTGCAACAGCAGGCAACTCCTGTGTCGATCTACTGGGCTCAGTAGCTTTTCAAGCGAAGTCCCTTTTGCTGGCTACAGAGCCTGATTTTCAACTCAGGCTCTGTAGCCAGCAAAAAAACAAAAAGTGGAACATTTCTGTAATATTTCAAATTTTCACATTCAATATACGCGGTGTTCCATCCCCTCCTTACCCTCTGTATGAGCTGTCTGTGCACTACCTCTGATCAATGTCATCTAGCATCCAATATGAATGACTGTTCCTGTTTTAAGCATTGCCAAATGGATTAGGCTTGCGGCGCCTCGAAGGACATGAGGTACCCTAAAAATAAGAATACAATCAAGGAAATCGATATGGCTCTTGCACTAGCAATTAGTAAAAATGCGCTATCACTAGCAGTTAAGCAGACCTCCTATAAAGAAAATGTTGTGGCTGTGAACACCTTAGTCACCAGTGTTTTATCATCGAATTTACCGACACTCAGCACTAATCCGCCAGATTGGGCAGACTTTACAACGGCTTTTGAAGCGGCTGATGCCGGCGCGCTGACCTGGGTTAATAACGTTATGGCGCGACTGTTAAATGTGCCCGACGAGGTTCAGAGTTATAACGCGACCATTAGTCAGCTGTTAGCCGATGCTAAAACTCAGGCGATGACGCTTGAATCTGATCCAACCAATAAAACTGCATTGCAGACACTCAATACTGATCTCACTAATGTAAACAATACCTTGAGCTTGGTGGTGACCTTTATCAGTGGTGCACTGACCGCGGTTAAGAGCTTTAAAGATGAGCTGCCAACACTGGCTGCTAACCTGCAGACTATTGCCACTAAGTCAGCTGTAGATGCAAAGGCTGATCAGGCTCAGATCGATAAGCTCAACGCGGACATAGATACCCTTAAAGCCGAGATTAAGAGCCTCACAGCGTCTATCGTGGCACTGGCCATTGTCGACGGCATTGCACTGACTCTGGGTATAGTTGCAACTATCGCAGCCTTCCCTGAAGGTGCCTTGGTATGGTTTGTACTGGGCCCAGCAGTGATTGCGGCAACTGCGGTTATCGCCATTGATGGTGTCAAAATAAAGGCCGATAACGATCTTATTAAGTCAGATGAAAGTCAGATTACGGGATTGACTGCAGATGTTGCAGCGCTCCAGATTCTGTCGAAAAACTTTACTGCCATGTCGACTGAAGCCAACGATATCGAGACCAACCTGCAAGCTATTCTAGCTGAATGGCAGACTCTGGAGTCCGATGTAGCCTTGGCCGTCAACGATATCAAGCTTGCGGTTACAGATGCTGGAACGGCTAACTTCACCGCTGTGGCCTCAGATATAGATGATGCCATCGTTGAGTGGGCTGCTGCCTACAAGCAAGCTGGTGACTTACACCTTGAGCTGAATGTTAACAATGCTCAGTTGGAAGTGGGCATGACTCAGGCGCAGGTTCTGGCCGCCACTGCCGCTGCTCCTACAGTGGATATCATTACTTACTACAACCAGATACAAAACACCCAGGCGCAGGCCATGTTGTCAGCCGCGGAAACTATGGCTTAACTCTAGAGAGGTAGGCTTAAACGTAGGTTTAACAGGGCTGGGAAACCGGCCCTTTTTTTATGTTTGCTAGGGCGGTTTTCGGCGTAGATGAGGAGCTTAAGTTAAGTGGCCATCCATGGCCTGGAAGAGACGGTTTTTCTTGCTGGCTACTGAATAACGTCGCCAACTCGAACAATTTTCAAGGTGTTTGTGCCGCCGTGCACATTGACAAAATCCCCTTTGGTAATCAGCACTAAGTCGCCATCTGCTACAGCGTTGTGCTCGCGCAGGGTTTCCACTGCACGGTGATTAACTTCGGATGGATCTAGCTCTGAAGCGTGAAAGGGCACTGGTATCACACCTTTATAGAGTGCAGTGATTTCACAGGTGCCGAGCTTTTCAGCCATCGCATAAATCGGCAGCGAAGAGGTAATACGCGACATGATGAGTGGCGCAAAGCCAGTTGCTGTCATGCAGATAACCGCTTTAACGCCTTCAAGGTGATTGGCTACATACATGGCTGCTAGAGCTAGAGATTCATCTATGCTGGCGAATGTCTGATCAATTCTATGCTTGGAGCGCTGTGCCAGAGGATGCAGTTCAGCGCCGTCAATGATTCGCACCATGGCTTTTACTGTTTCAACTGGGTACAGACCCACTGCAGTTTCTGCCGAGAGCATTACTGCATCGGTGCCGTCGAGCACGGCGTTGGCCACATCGAAGACTTCTGCGCGAGTCGGGGTCGACGCTGTAATCATCGACTCCATCATCTGAGTGGCAGTGATAACAACCTTATTAGCAGCGTTGGCAGCTTCAATCAGCTGCTTCTGCACAGCGACCAGATTGGCATCGCCAATCTCAACGCCTAGATCGCCACGAGCGACCATCACGCCATCGGCGCTGGCGATAATGCCGGGTAAAAATTCATCGGTAATGGCTTCGGCACGTTCGATCTTGGCGATAATATGAGCGCCACTGCCTGCTGCAACCAGCAGTTCGCGAGTCTCTTCAATATCGTCTTTCGAGCGTACAAATGAGATGGCCAGATAATCGGTCTTCAGTGACGCAGCAGTTTTAATATCCGCCTTGTCTTTCTCTGTGAGCGCTGGAGCTGAGAGTCCGCCACCGAATTTGTTCACGCCTTTTTTACTCGAGAGCACGCCGCCCTGAACTACACGGCAGGTGACTGAGTGTGGGTTGCGTGATTCGACCACAAAGGTCATGCGACCATCGTCGAGTAATAGGGTGTCGCCCGCGTCTATATCATTGAGCAGGTCGCTGTCGATATGAACGCCATCTTGATCACCTGAATCAACACCGATCTGGCTGTTGAGAACAAAGCTATCATTTTCTGCCAGATCGATTTTCATATCATTGAGAAAGCTGCCGATACGAATCTTCGGCCCCTGCATATCGCAGAGAATGCCCACGGGCATTTTCAGCTCAAGGGCGATTTCACGAATCATGGCGGCGCGCATTGAGTGCTCTTCGGCGCTGCCATGTGAGAAGTTCAGACGGAAGACATTAACGCCGGCAAGAATCAGCCCGCGAATACCCTGTTCATCGTGACTGGCGGGGCCGAGTGTAGCGAGAATTTTGGTTCTACGCGGCATCTTTTTGCTCCACAGCGCTAGCGAGTAGTACTAAGGAGTTGTCGAGCATGCGGTTGGAGAAACCCCACTCATTGTCATACCAGGCCATGACTTTAACCAGTGAGCCGTTGACGCGAGTTTGGGTGGCGTCAAAGTTACAGGAGAAAGGGGTGTGGTTAAAGTCCACAGAAACCAGTGGCTTGTCGTTGTAGCAAAGTACTGATTTCAGTGCTCCTTGAGAGGCTTTTAGCAGCAGTGCGTTGACTTCTTCAACTGTGGTCTCGCGACCCGCATTAAAGGTCAGATCAACCAGTGATACATTAATAGTAGGTACACGCACAGCTAAGCCGTCGAGCTTGCCCGCCAACTCTGGCAGTACCAGGCCGATTGCCACTGCGGCGCCGGTCTTGGTTGGGATCATCGATTGAGTAGCTGATCTGGAACGGTAGACATCTGAGTGACAGACGTCACTGAGCTGCTGGTCGTTGGTATAGGCATGTACTGTAGTCATGTAACCGCTGAGGATACCAATGCTCTCTTGCAGAGGCTGAACCATAGGTGCCAGGCAGTTGGTGGTGCAAGAGGCGTTTGAAATAATCTCTTGAGAGCCATCCAAAATGTGGTCGTTGACGCCATAGACTATGGTTGCATCGGCGTTTGCGCCAGGTGCTGAGATAATCACTTTCTTAGCGCCGGCTTGCAAATGCATAGCGGCTTTCTCGCGGCTAGTGAATACGCCGGTGCACTCACAGACTAGGTCAACGTTTAAGTCAGACCAAGGCAGATCAGTTGGGTTGCGTTCGCTAGACCAGTTGATGACGTCGCCATTAATGACGATGGCATTGTCTGTCACTTCGACTTGCTGGTTAAAGCGGCCGTGGACTGTATCGAACTGGAGCAGGTGTGCGCTAATTTCGAGGCTACCGAGATCATTGATCGCGACGATTTGGATTTGCTCGCGAAGCTCTGGGCGTTCATAGAGGGCGCGGACTATATTGCGGCCGATGCGACCAAAACCGTTAATGGCGATTCTATACATGTTGGAGCCTCTTTAAGTGTAGTAAACTTACGTAAATTATAGGCTTTAATGAATTGTTAGGCAACGATAAGCCTATTTAAGTAGGTAAAAGAACGCATTTGTACGATTTTGTGTGTCTCTGTTGTGGTTCTGATGAAATATTCTTACCAACTTTTGGGCGAAAGCGGACATTAGCGCTTAAAAACCTTAAACTGCGCCTTCTATTACGGAACAAGACGAAAAGCTAAAGGGTTATAGCTATGCATTCACAAAATTTGATCAATATTATTTCTGATGAATTGCCGAATCTAAATAAGTCTGAGAGCAAGGTGGCGCGAGTAATTCTGGCGGACCCAGATAGTGCAACCAGATCGAGCATTGCTACCCTAGCCAAGGCCGCTGAGGTGAGTGAGCCCAGCGTCAATCGTTTCTGTAAGCGCTTCGATGCCGCAGGATTTCCCGATTTCAAGCTCAAGCTTGCTAAGGCGCTAGTCAGTGGCGTCCGCTTTGTTAATCGCAATGTGGATCCTGATGATGACGTCAGCAGCTACACGCCGAAGATCTTTGATGGCACGATTAATAATCTCGCCATGGTGCGCGACAAAATTAGTCATAGCCGCGTCAACCAGGTAGTGGACAAGTTAATTCAAGCCAAGCGTATTTACTTTTTTGGTGTCGGCGCTTCGGGTTCGGTGGCCAGAGATGCGGAGAATAAGTTCTTTCGGTTTAATCTGCCCGTGTCTTTTCATGACGATGTCTTAATGCAGCGTATGTTGGCGTCGACTGGCAGCACTGGTGATGTGTTCTTTTTTATATCCCATACAGGGCGCACCAAAGAAGTGGTTGAGATCGCAGAGATTGCCAGAGCCAATGGCTCAACGGTGATTGGCCTGACTGCACCGGATTCGCCGTTGGCGCAGGTCAGCAGTGTGACTCTGGATGTTGAAGTGCCTGAAAATACCGATGAGTACATGCCGATGACCTCGCGCATTGTTCATCTGGTGATCCTCGATGTGCTCGCCACCGGTGTCACTCTGCGTCGCGGACCGGACTTCTTACCTCACTTAGAGAAGATCAAGAACAGCCTCAAGCCAACCCGTTATCCACGTACCAACTAATCCGCTTGGCGCGCTTATTGCGGCGCTTTTTCTAGCGCAGGCAATCGGCTATTGCAAATGATCGCCATTCGCCACATAAACTTGAGCACAGTAGTTGCTTTCCACTAGACTAACCCTCATATAGCACTCTAATTAGCACTCTAATTAACTATGTGAGGCCGTCGCCCAATGTCAGATTTCCCGACCCATCCAGTTCCCCAACAATGGTCCGATTCAGCTTGGATTGACGAAGCGACGTATAAGGCGATGTATCGCCAGTCGGTGGATAATCCGGATCAGTTTTGGGGTGATCAAGCAGCGCAGTTTTTAACCTGGGAGAAGCCTTGGGAGACAGTTTGCCGCAGTGATATTGAGCAGGGCCAGGCGGCATGGTTTGAGGGTGGCAAGCTCAATGTGGCGGTCAACTGTATAGATCGTCACCTAGTTGATAGAGCGGATCAAACAGCGATTATTTGGGAGGGTGACGATCCATCGGACGATGCCCATATTAGCTATGCCCAACTCCATGAACAGGTCTCTCGGTTAGGCAATGTGCTGCGTCAGCGGGGCGTCAAGAAAGGCGATCGGGTGTGCATCTATATGCCAATGATTCCCGAGGCGGCCTATGCGATGCTCGCCTGCGCACGAATTGGTGCTGTGCACTCTGTGGTGTTTGGTGGTTTTTCACCTGATGCACTTAAGGACCGTATTCTCGATTCTGACTGCCAGGTAGTGATTACCGCCGATGAGGGATTGCGCGCAGGTAAGGCTATTCCGCTTAAGGCCAACACTGACAAAGCCTTGGCAAACTGCCCCGATGTTCATACTTGCCTGGTTGTGCGCCGCACCGGTGGCGCTATAGATTGGCAGGAGAGCCGAGATATCTGGTACCAAGAGTCTATGGAGTCTGTGACCCAAGACTGCACACCAGAGATTATGGATGCGGAAGATCCACTGTTTATTCTCTACACCTCTGGCTCCACAGGTAAGCCCAAAGGTGTTGTACACAGCACTGGTGGTTATTTGTTGATGGCGGCCATGACTCACAAATACACCTTCGACTATAAAGAGGGCGATGTATTTTGGTGTACTGCTGACGTTGGCTGGGTTACTGGCCACAGTTATATTTTGTATGGCCCGCTGTGTAATGGCGCCATCACGTTGATGTTTGAAGGGGTACCAACCTATCCCGATGCCTCGCGATTTTGGCAGGTAATCGACAAGCATCAGGTCAATCAGTTTTATACTGCGCCCACCGCGATTAGATCCTTGATGGCCTTTGGGGATAGTTTTGTTAACAGCAGTTCCCGCAGTTCACTGAAGCTGCTCGGCACAGTGGGCGAGCCGATCAACCCCGAAGCCTGGGACTGGTATCACCGAGTGGTGGGTGAGTCCCGCTGCCCGATTGTCGATACCTGGTGGCAAACCGAAACCGGTGCCCATATGTTGACGCCGCTGCCTGGTGCAACTGCTTTAAAGCCTGGCTCTGCGACAAGGCCCTTTTTCGGTGTGCAACCAGTACTGCTGGATACCGAGAATCGTGAAATCGATGGCACAGGGGAGGGGTTGTTGATGATTAAAGCATCTTGGCCGAGCCAGATTCGCACTATTTATGGTGATCATCAGCGCTTTGTCGAGACCTACTTTAAACCCTATCCGGGTTATTACTTTACCGGTGACGGTGCGCGGCGGGATGAGGATGGTTACTACTGGATTACCGGTCGGGTCGATGATGTGCTAAATATTTCAGGTCATCGCATGGGTACTGCTGAGGTGGAGAGTGCCCTAGTACTTCATGAGAAAATCGCCGAGGCCGCAGTCGTAGGCTATCCCCATGATATTAAAGGGCAGGGCATTTACTGTTATGTCACCCCAATGAATGGCGTCGAGCCCGATGAAGAATTGCGTCTGGCATTGATTGCTCTCTGTGTTAAAGAGATTGGTCCAATCGCCAAGCCGGATATTATTCAGTGGGCGCCAGGGCTACCCAAGACCCGTTCGGGGAAAATAATGCGACGCATACTACGCAAAGTCGCTGCAAATGAGCTGGATAGTCTGGGCGATACCTCGACGCTTGCAGATCCTAGGGTAGTTGATGAGCTGATTTCCAGTCGAAAAAACAGATAAGGCCTGAGGATTTACGCAGACTGCTTTTATGTCGAAAAGATATATTGTTATATTTTTAAGCAGGTAGTTATACTTATCTAAATAACGGGTTGGTTCTACTCTCTGTATTTGCTGTAGAAACAGCTATGAATAGCGCACTAAGTTAGTGTGCAAGAATAGTGCGATAAGCTTTATGCCTAATGTTTTCTCTATACTATTTTGCCTCGCGTTGGTTTACGGGATGCTGCTAATGTTTCCCGCCCAAAGTGCCATGCCGTCTATCCCTTTTTACCAAAATAAAAGCTTCAATAATATTGCCCATGGCACCGGTCGCGAGCTACTGCCAGGCAATACATTGGAAGGTGCAATCAACGCAGTGGCGGTAGGCGCTGATATTATTGAGCTCGATGTCCACTTAACGCTAGATAAGATAGTGGTGGTTAGGCATGATAAGAGTGTTGATACCACCACCAATGGCAGTGGCCTGATCGCCGAGCTGACCTTGGCCGAGCTTCAAGCCTTTGATGTAGGATTTCATGAAAGCGACTATCCAGATAAACTAGCTGTCGCTGGTATACGTATTCCTCCTCTAGAATCACTTTTTATCGCCCTTCCAGATAAGCGGTTTTTAATTGAATTAAAACCTGATGACACAGAGACCGGTGTTCAGCTATGTCGGTTGGTGCTGGCCTATGGATTGCAGGACCAAGTGTTAGTGGGTTCTTTTCACTCTTTGGTATTACAGAATTTTCGTCAAGTTTGTCCACAGGTACCTACCTCCCTTGGAGAAGAGGAGGCGCGACTATTGGTTGTTTTGAGCTGGATAGGTCTAGGGCACCTTTATAAATCGCCTGGCTATTCAGTACAGTTGCCATTTAAATACTATGGTATTCCACTGGTTTCTAGCTCACTAATTAAGGCGGTAAGCGAACTTAATGTGGCGTTAGATGTGTGGACGATTAATGATCCGCAAGAGATGTTAAGAATGATGAGCTTGGGCGTTGACGGTATTATCACCGATCGACCTGATATTTTGCAGGCTATTGATATATAAATAGAAAAAATGATTTTAATGGGCATTAAGAAACTGGAAAAATCCTAAAAGATGGACTAAAAATAATACATCAATGGATAGAAAAGGAGTTCATAATCGCGGAATGAGAGAATCTATGAGTACAGAATTAGCAAGGTTAATGAAGCACGAGGGAATTTCCCAGAGTGGGCTTTCGCGAGCCACTGGAGTTCCCCAGCCGACAATTAATCGCATCCTTAGTCAGGTCACGCAAGATCCACGGCGTGACTCGATGATTAGTATCGCCAACTACTTTGGTGTGTCCTTAGAGTCGCTCTATAGCAGCTCGGCTGCTTATAAGTCGACGAAGAAAGACCCTAAGGCGATTCAAGATGTATTCAATAGGATACTGGCGCTGTCTAAGGCTGAGCGAAAGACATTATTTGGTCAGGTTTCTGAGAAATTTAATGAAGATTGATAGCCTGTAGGCTTACAGTTTTTGTTAACTTGTCTGTAAACCTATGCCAGTGGATTTGTCTAGTCGGCGTCTCTAGATGACCTAACGTCTCCTCGGTCTTGGCTCGAGCTACAAACCTTATTATCGCGCAGCGACGATTTCATCGCTGACCCTATCCAGGGAATCAATTAATTCGCTTTTTTTGCGGTCACTGACTGAATTCAATAGCGCTATAAAGTGCCCAAGCCCCGCGTTAAAATTTTTCTCAAGGTTCTCTGAGCTAATCAGCTGTCTGTTGGCAATCTCTCGCTTATGGTTAGGCACAAGGTATCTCATTTATTTTGTTATTATCAGAAATTGAGCTTCCGCTCATTCTTATAAATTTTATTCACTTTTGAAATAGTCCAAAAGTACTAATACTTTAGTATTAGTTATGTTTACATTTGCTTTACCGCCTCAAGCCTGTATAAAAGAGCACTTACAGAATAATACAAAGGTATTTATGGACGCTGTATTTTGGTTGTCGGTGACACTCGCCTGCCTGCTGGGAGCCATGTCTCCCGGCCCGAGTTTGGCCGTGATCGCCAGCGTAACCCTGAATCAGGGGCGTCTTGCCGGTATAATTTCCGCTCTAGCTCATGGACTGGCCATCGCTGTATTTGCGCTGCTCACTGCGCTGGGCCTGGTTGTTCTTTTGAGTGGTTACACCGCAGCATTTAACCTGCTGCAACTATCTGGCTGCCTCTATTTACTCTGGATGGCGCTAAAGTTGCTCTTTGCCGCTGCTCCTACTCAACAGTCTCCGAGCCTCGATAGGGTGGTGCTGGCAACCAGGTCAAAATGGGCTGCCGCCCGCGATGGTTTTTTGATTGCGCTGATTAATCCAAAAATCATCCTTTTCTTTAGCGCATTATTTAGCCAGTTTGTCAGCGCTGATAGCGAGCTCTGGGTGAAACTCGTTATGGCTGCGATTGCCGGCACTGTGGATATGCTCTGGTATATGTTGGTTGCGTTGGTTATGTCTCAACCCGCTGCGTTGCTCCGCTATCAACAGAGTGGTCCCTGGCTGAATAAGGCTTTTGCGGTGTTACTACTGTTTATTGTCGCTGGGTTTGTCGCCGATTTTGTCACTTAATCTAGCAACTAATGGAACGTCTAATCTAGCGCCTGATTCTTCGCGTAACGTATATCAGAGCACAGATCAGAGAGCACAGATAAGATCTTGAAACTAAGATCTTGAAACTAAGATCTTGAAACTAAGATGTTGAAACTAAGCTGTTGAAACTAACATCTTGAATCTAAGGGTATTGCCGACAACGTGCCAATATTGTTAGCTACAGGACTCGTTAATATTTAATCGCCACAGGTATTCTCAGTGAAAACAACCTATAAAAGTCTCTATCAACTGGCGGTTAAAAATCGCGGTGGTGTCGAGCACCTAGAAGCCAGTCTGCCACGCCCAAGAAGCGCTGAGCAGTTGGCGGCGCAATCGGATGATCGCTACCTCTCGATGATGACCCGCTGTGTGTTCCGTGCAGGCTTTGTATGGAGAGTTATCGACAACAAGTGGCCTGGCTTTGAAGAGGCGTTCTCTAAATTCAATCCCCTCGCCATCGCCCACTACAGTGATGAAAAGCTCGAAGAACTGGGCAAGGATACGCGCATAGTGCGGAACTTCACCAAGATTGTTTCAGTCCGACACAATGCAATGTATGTGTTGGATAGGCAGCATAGTCATGGCAGCTTTGGCACATTTATCGCCGACTGGCCGGAGGATGATATTGTTGGCCTGTGGTTAGAGCTGAAAAAAAACGGGTCGCGACTGGGCGGTAACTCAGGCCCAGGGATGTTGCGCAGTATGGGTAAGGATACCTTTATGTTAACCAAAGACGTCTGTGATGCGCTGGTGAATCAGGGACTAATGAAAAAATTTAGCCCGACCGCCCAGCGCGATTTGCGCCTGGTGGAACAGGTGTTTGCCGATCTTCGCGAGCAGTCGGGTCGTTCGCTGTGTGAGCTGAGCCGGATACTGGCTTTTACGGTTTAGTATTTTCATAGCTGATTGAACGGCTCGAGCATGATATATCTCAAGCTTAGGAGTGTTTTACCACCAGTCGGGGGAAAAAATCTCGGACTGATATATCTTACTCAAAAGCGGTGCTATGATGCCCGCGTTATCCTAAGGGGCGGCCTGTTTTAGTGGCCTGAGAAGTACCCTTTGAACCTGATCCGGATTATGCCGGCGTAGGAATAGGAATTCTTGACTGTCACCTTTCTTCGTCTTTTGTCTCCGGGTCTCCTTAACTTTTTATACTGTTACTGAGGCTCTATATGAACCGCTACAAAATAATTACCCCAATCCCCACTTTTTTCGCCGCAGCCTTGGCTGTCTTGTCGACATCTTCGATTGCCGAGTCTGTAATAACTGAGAGCGCAATTGAAGAGATTATTGTCACCTCTGATTTTCGTGACACCACCCTGTTGCAAACTCCCGCCAGTGTCACCGTTTTCGATAGCGCAGCCATAGCTCAGCGCCAGGCACGACATCTAGAACAGGTGCTCAATTTAGCGCCCAATGTTAATTTTTCCAGCGGTGCTTCCCGCGGGCGCTTTATTCAGATCCGCGGTATTGGCGAGCGCAGTCAGTTTATCGAGCCGTTAAACCCCTCTGTGGGAATGCTGGTCGACGGCATTGATTTCACTGGTATTGCCGGTGCGGCAACGACCATGGATATAGCGCAGATTGAGATACTGAGGGGCCCTCAGGGCACGCTCTACGGCGCCAATGCACTGGCAGGCCTGATTAATATCAGATCTAATCAGCCCAGCGAACAGCTACAGGGCAATATGCAAGTGTCTGTCGGCGATTACGACACGCGCACTGTCAGTGCAGCAGTGGGTGGGCCGATCAGTGAGTCATTGGGTTATAGAGTGGCCGTGCAACAGCACAATAGCGACGGTTATATAGAAAATGATTTTCTCAAGCGCGATGACACCAACAATATTGATGAACTCAGTCTTCGTACCATTTTAGATTGGCAGGCCAGTGATGATCTGGACCTAAACTTGACCCTGTTCTATGTTGATGCGGACAATGGTTACGATGCTTTTTCACTGGATAACACCCGTCATACGCTCTCAGATACCCCTGGGCATGATCGCCATAAAGCCACGACTGGGGCGATAGAGAGTACTTGGCAGGGTGCGGAAAGCTTCAACTTAGTGGGTTTGGTGAGCTTTGCCGACAATGATCTTGAATATGGTTATGACGAGGACTGGGCTTTTCCTGATATCTGTACTGGGCTGCCTTGTGATGGCGATGCCTATAACTCCGCTGATAATTATAGTCGCGAGCGAGATAATGCCAGCGTTGACATTAAACTGGTATCAGAGCCGGAAGCGCGCATTTTTAATGGCAGCACAGACTGGGTGGTGGGGTTTTACTGGCGCGATCAGGATGAGCAGCTGCTGCGTCAATACACCTATGCCGCGAATGATTTCACTAGTGATTTTGAGACAACTAATAAAGCCCTCTACGCACAGCTTGATACTCAGCTATCCGAATTTCTAACTCTGATCAGCGGTCTACGTTTAGAGAACCGCGATGCAAATTATAGCGACAGTGACTTGGTTGCTCATAGCGTCGATGAAAGTCTCTGGGGCGGACGTCTTGGTCTGCAATATCAGGCCACTGCCAATCAAATGATTTATGGCTTGATTTCACGTGGCTACAAAGCCGGTGGTGTTAATAGTGATTCCTCTCTGACAGCCGAAGACCGGGAGTTTGATACGGAATTGATGTGGAACTTTGAGGCGGGTATTAAAGGCCGTTGGTTGGATGATCGTCTGCAAGCTCAGATGGCGGCTTTTTATCAAAAGCGTGATGATATTCAAATTAAGCAGTCTTTGGTTCAGTCTCGAGATGATAGCAATGCTGTGGATTTCACTGATTACTTTGGCAATGCGGCGAGTGGTGCTAACTACGGTGTGGAAGTGGAATTTAACTGGTTGGCGACTGAGTCACTAGCCTGGTTTGGCAGTCTTGGTTTACTCTCGACTGAATATGATATTCCGCTATCTGTGGATCTCGATAGCCGTCGGCAGGCCCATGCACCAGACTATCAATTTTCTGTAGGTGGCAGCTATCAGATCAGTGATACTGTTTCTCTTAGCGTTGATGTTGAGGGTAAGGATAAGTTTCATCTCTCCTCAAGTCATAATGAGCAGAGCAAGTCTTATGAGTTAATCAATGCACAGCTAAATTATGCGTTGGGTGATTGGGATCTGTCTTTATGGGGCCGTAATCTTACTGATAAAGATGTGATTGTCCGTGGCTTCGGAGGCTTTGGTAACGACCCGCGCAAAGGTTATGCAACCGAAGCCTACTACCAGTTTGGTGAACCGCGCATGTTTGGCATCAGCGGCCAATACGACTTTTAATACAGGGCAGGGTAAAAAGGAGCTTTATTATGCAGGTAACAATTGATATCAGCATGTACCCCAACCGGGAGGACTTTATCCCTCCCATTGATGGGTTTATCGAAAAAATCAATCAATTTGATAATCTGGAGATCGTCACATTCCCCACCAGCACTGTGGTGCAGGGGGAATTTAGCCACGCTATGAACGCCGTGCAGGAGACCATAGCCGCCTGTTATTTAGAGTTTAATATGGCCGTTTATGTGGCGAAAATTATCCCTGGTTACGAGGCGCTATAAAGCATGTTTGATTGGGTCAATCTTGAGACTGTGGCGGTAGTTCTGGCTATCGCCTATCTGGTGCTCGCCATCAAAGAGAACAGCCTGTGCTGGTACTGCGCGTTCTTTAGCACAGCAATCTATGTGTGGATTTTTGGCGATGTCAGCCTCTATATGGAGTCTGCACTGAATATCTATTATATGGCCATGGCAGTCTATGGCTGGTATCAGTGGCAGCGTGGCGGTGAGCAAAATAGTGGTCTGAGTATCTCCCGTTGGAATCCGAGGAAACATATCAATGCCATATTGCTGATTACTGTTGCCACTGCTGTTTCGGGGTATTTACTGGCTACCAATAGCGATGCGCGGCTGCCCTATCTGGATTCTTTTACCACCTGGGCAGCGGTGCTGACAACTGTAATGGTGGCGCGCAAAGTGATCGACAATTGGCTTTACTGGATTGTGATCAACAGTGCGTCAATCTATCTCTACTGGGATCGTGAACTCTATCAAACCGTAGCGCTCTTAGTGTTGTACATTGTGCTGTCGGTAATGGGTTACCGTTCTTGGCTCAAGAGTTTGCAGCAGCAAAATCTTGCCGCAAATTCACTTTTCGATGAGGTTCAGCCCTCTGTCTATACAACTGCTTCAGAAAACTCTCGCTAACTGGCGCCAGTGGAATACTGGCCCTGACGAATTAGGTGCGCAGCCGATACTGGTGCGCGAATTGATTGGTGGGCACACTAACCGTTCATTTTTGGTCGCTCAGGATGACTTTAAAGCGGTGGTTAGAATTAATGCTCTGAATGGCGCTAGCCTGGGTATTGATCGCCAGCGCGAAGGATTAATTCTCGAGCTTTTACAATCAACCGGTGCTGTACCGAAAATGCTTTACCGATCCGACGAGGTGCTGGTGAGTGTTTTTCACGAAGGCCGACCCTGGAGTGACGAGGACAGTCGCAGCCCTGAGCAAATGGCTGCGTTGAATCAGCTATTGCAGCGTATTCAGGACGTTGAAATTACTCAGTTGCAGCGGCGCAATTATGTTCAGTACTGCCAGGCTTATATTGATCAGCTCGGCAGCGCCTTCGCCATTGAGGGGCTACAGCAAACCATACTCACCGCAGCCGCGGCGATTGATGCAGCAGACTGGCCCGGGGTAATCTGTCATCACGATCTGGTTCCGGAAAACATTCTGGTTACAGCAGATGGGCTGATCGTTATCGACTGGGAATATGCTGCACTGGGCCATCCGGCATTGGATGCACTGCGTTTCCATGAAACCGAACTGCCTTCCCGCTCCGTAGAGATGGGGGTGGGGCCGGATAGATTAAGTGAGAGTTCAAAACAGCTGGCAATTTTACTCCGCGGCATGGATGATCTCTGGTCATTGGTACAAAACGAATTTTCTGAGGAAGTGTATGACTAATCCACCTAATCCGCTGACGGCACTTAACCCGCTGACGGCACTTAACCCGCTGACCGCGGAAGAAAAATATGTCATTCAAGATAAGGGCACTGAGCGACCCTTTGTTGGTGAATACACTGATACCACGGATGGCGGCCTGTATATCTGCAAGCAGTGCGATGCGCCACTTTATAACTCCGAACACAAGTTTCCCTCACACTGCGGTTGGCCGAGCTTTGACGATGAGATTGCCGGTGCGGTGCGTCGCGAAGTGGACAGCGATGGTATGCGTACGGAAATTCTCTGTGCTGCCTGCGATGGGCATCTGGGTCATGTGTTTGCCGGTGAAGGTTACACCGCAAAAAATATTCGCCACTGTGTCAATTCGATTTCGATGAAGTTTATTGCTCGCTAAGGTTTGTTTTTAGTTGGACTCAAAACAGGGCTGTTTAATCGCGCCATAATTAGCCCTGTACTTGCTACTACCCGGTATATCCCCTAGTACTCTTAGCACCTTCCTCCTTACCACAGGCTAGCCCAGAGGCATAGCATTTATGGGGGTTTTCCTGTAAGATGCGCGCCATTCAAAGGGCCACTCAATTTCGAGCTACGCCCATTCGCAAAAAGACACCTTATGACCACCTTTAAAGACCTGGGCCTATCAGCCCCGATTCTCAAAGCCGTTACCGCGCAGGGCTACGACACACCTTCACCGATTCAGGAAAAAGC
>CAWLBR010000043.1:0-16111 GCA_963855085.1 Gammaproteobacteria bacterium | reverse complement strand
CTCAGAATCTCCCGTCATTCTCGCGAATGCGGGAATCCATTACAAAAACTCGCTCTAAACCAGCACCTCCAACGCCTTCTTCACAAACTTCTCCGACTGCTCAGCCCCACTGCGAAACACCCTCTGTCCAGCACTGTCAGTCACAGCACCCAACTGCGCCATAATCGCCTCAGGCGTCTGTTCGCCCGGCGGCAGATAAATACCATCAGTCTCATAAATCTGCGTGCTCGCATAACCACCCGCCCCAGCACAGAGAATCAATCGGTTCGGTGAGTCTTTGTGGCAGAGAGTTAATAAACCTGCAGTAACCGCTTCAGGCGTCATCAGATTTAGAGCGTCCTCATCAATTCCCAGATCCGTAGTCATCCGTGTTGCCGCTGCAGGGGCCAGGGCATTTACATGGATATTATATTTTTGGCCTTCCAGCACTAGGGTATTCATAAAGCCCACCACTGCCATCTTGGCCGCACCGTAATTCGACTGACCAAAATTACCGTACAGGCCGCTGGAGGAAGTGGTCATTACAATGCGTCCATACTCCTGCTCACGCATAATCTCCCATACCGCCTTGGTGCAGTTAACACTGCCTTTTAGATGCACATCCATAACGATGTCGAAGTCTTTCAGATCCATCTTGGCAAAGGTTTTATCGCGCAAAATGCCGGCATTATTGACCAACATATCTACCCGCCCCCAAGCCGTCATGGCCTCAGCCACCATCTGCTCAACTTCATCAATTTTGGCAACATTGGCGCCATTGGCTATTGCTTCACCGCCGCGTTCTTTAATGAGGCGCACGACTTCTAGCGCAGCTTCAGAAGACCCTCCGCTACCATCACGGGCGGCTCCCAGATCATTAACTACCACTTTGGCACCGCGCTCTGCCAGCGCTAATGCGTGTGAGCGCCCCAAACCATTACCTGCTCCGGTGACTATGGCCACCTGATTATCAAACCGAATTGTCATACTGTTCTCCTTAGCAAATTTCAAATAAACCAGCAGCACCCATGCCGCCGCCCACACACATAGTAATCACCACATACTTAACTCCGCGGCGCTTACCCTCAAGCAAGGCATGGCCGACCATGCGTGCGCCACTCATACCGTAGGGGTGACCAATGGAGATCGCCCCACCATTTACATTTAAACGCTCATTGGGAATACCCAGCACATCGCGGCAGTGCAACACTTGCACGGCAAAGGCTTCGTTGAGTTCCCATAGGCCAATATCATCAATGCTCAAGCCATGAGTTTTTAGTAATTTGGGAATCGCCCATATTGGCCCAATGCCCATTTCATCCGGCTCACAACCCGCTACTGCCATACCGCGATAAATACCTAATGGGGTTAGGCCACGCTGGTCGGCTAGTTTACGATCCATCAATACAGACGCCGAAGCGCCATCAGAAAGCTGCGAGGCATTGCCAGCAGTAATCGACCCGCCGTCGATAACGGGATTTAAGCCCGATAAGTTTTCTAGTTGTGTCTGGGGGCGATTGCCCTCATCTTTCGCTTGCGTCACTTCGGCAAAACTGGTTTCTTTGGTGTCTTTGTTGAACACCATTTTGGTGGCGGTGACCGGCACTATTTCATCATCAAACTTGCCCGCCGCCTGCGCTGCTGCTGTGCGCTGCTGGCTCTGTAAAGCATATTCATCTTGCGCCTCGCGGCTGATGCCATAGCGCTTGGCGACGATTTCAGCAGTTTGTAACATGGGCATATAGATTGCTGGGGTCATGGTTAGAAGCGCGGGGTCCTCTGCGCGGTAGGCATTCATATGGTCGTTTTGTACCAGGGAGATACTCTCAATACCACCGGCGACGGCTACCTTCATACCATCGTGAACAATCTGTTTGGCGGCTGTCGCTATTGCCATGAGGCCTGAAGAGCATTGGCGCTCTATCGACATAGCTGGGACGGTCACTGGCAAGCCAGCACGCAGAGCAATTTGGCGGGCAATATTTAAGCCTGTGGTGCCCTGCTGCAGACCACAGCCAAAGACACAGTCTTCAATCTCTGCCAGTTCGATACCCGCGCGACTAACGGCGACGGCAAGGGGAATGGCGCCTAAACTGGGGCCTTCGAGATTATTAAATGCACCGCGATAGGCTTTGCCGATGGGCGTGCGTGCGGTTGAGACGATAACGGCTTCTGTCATTTTATTGTCCTTAGTGAGTGAGGTGTAGCAGGGTGAAGGCCGCTCAGGCATGGGCCTGAGGCTAGCTCTAATAAGGCTAGACGGGAATCTTGGGTATATGACCTTTTTAGGGGCGAAATCCCCACCTTTGGATATCAATTATCTGGCCGAAAATACTCGTCAGCTTGTTATCCTGACTGGAACCGAAGGTTTCTTGCCGACTGGTTGAGATCCCTCCACTACGGTCGGGATGACAAATCAAATGACCAACAAATGAAATAATCTCTCAACTCATTGATTCAATAGAATAACCAAATCAATACCATAACAATGACCGATTTGAGAAAATGGTGACGTCGTCAAAATACTGCCTATTACTTATACCGCAACGCCTGCACCCTATAGTGCTCCGCGCTCTTCAAAATAGACCCATCGTCCTCCAAATCACGCAGCTGTTTAGCCGGCACACCAGCCCACAACGTATTGGCACTGACTCGCTTACCAGGCCCCACCACAGCGCCAGCGGCAACCAATGCACCCGATTCAACAACTGCACCATCCAGCACCACTGCACCCATACCGATCAGAGCGCCACTATGAACCGTGCAACCATGAATAATGGCACCGTGACCAATGGTGACATCATCACCAATCACCACAGCCTTGCCAGTATCGCCATGGATAATCACACCGTCTTGAATATTGCTGCGCGCGCCCACGCGAATCGCCATCTCGTCACCGCGCAGCACCGCACCAAACCAGACGCTGGAATCGGCATCGATTTTAATGTCACCAATCAAACAGGCCGTAGGCGCCACAAACACAGAGCTGTGCAACTGTGGCTGAGTATTTTCATAGGTCAAAATATGCCCTTGCTGCTGACTCACCCGTAGATCTCCAATAGCGCATTCAGCGCCTTAACACCATCCTCACCACTAATGCTGGGCGCACGCTGATTGGCCAGCGCATCAGCAATATCCTCCAGCTGAGTCGCAAAATGGCCAAAAGCCGGACGGCCAGACACCGCCACCTGTTGCGGACCCTCACCCGTATTAATAAACAACGCATTGGTATAGTGAAAAATGCGCAGCGAACCCGTCGAGCCATACACAGAGATCGAGCCAGGCTCATTCTCCCAACCCCCAGCTTCCGCTACCGAGGAATCATTTTTATACCCCTGCCCACCACTAAACATGCCCTCATTGGGCAGGCCAGTCGAAAAAGTCGCCGCGTTGTAAAGCAGATGCCCTACCGCGCCATTGGACAGCTGCATATGCATAGTTTCGGTAGTGGCCGGCTCACCAGAAATATGGCCATGGCCACTGGCAGAGACAATCTCAGTGCCCGTTATCCAAGGGAAAACATCAATCAAATGCACGCCATGGTCCACCATGCCCATGCCCGGCCCACCGGGACCACCCAGGGGGTAATGAATAGGTGCTAATTCCCGATAACTCTCAGCACCATGGCCACCCACCAGCTGTTCGGTTAATAGCTGAACCTCACCAATAGCCCCCGCCTGAATAAGCTCACGGGCCTTAACCACCGCTGGCAAATACCGATAGCAGGAGCCATAGAACAACGGCACAGCGGCCTTAGCACAGGCCTCTACCATGGCCTCAGCATCTTCTATAGTCACCGCAATAGGCTTCTCACAAAACACTGGCAACCCAGCCGCTGCTGTCGCCTCCACAATGGCCCTGTGAGTCGAAGCAGGCGTGAGTACCATCACTAGATCGATCGCCTGCCCTGCCGCTAATAATGCGTTGTAATCGCTATAGGCTTGAGCGGAAAACTTATCCGCAACCTCAGCGGCGGCCTCGGGCCGTACATCACAGACCGACACCAGTTCAAAGGATTCAGGCAATAGATCAAAGGCCTGCAAGTGGGCCTGGGCCACACCGCCCAGACCAATCATCGCGACTCTTAATACAGACGTCATTTAGCAAGCCCCAATATCTGTCGTGCCTCATCCGGTGTTGCCACCTCATAACCGAGACATTCAATAATGGTTTTAGCCCGCTCAACTAGCTGTCCATTAGTCGCAAAAACACCACGGCTCAGATACAGATTATCCTCCAGCCCCACCCGCACATTGCCACCCAGCAAAGTAGCCTGCGCCACAATAGGCATCTGCATACGCGCAATACCAAAGGCCGCCCACACCGCATTCTCAGGAAGCAGGCTCTTCATATAAATTAAGGTTTCGGGCGTAGCCGGCAGCCCCCAACGTGTGCCCATCACAATTTGATAAGACGGCGGCGCATCAAACAGCCCCTCCGCCAGCATCTGGTTCGCCAACAAAATATCACCGGGCGCAAACACCTCGATCTCCGGCTTAACCCCCAGCTCTTGAAAGCGCTTGGCCATTTTGCGCAGCGTGTATTCAGTATTGAGATACACATAAGCCTTGCTACCGTCCTGCTGGTTCTGGGTGGTGACATCGAGGGAACAGACTTCCGGCAAGCACATCTCAATATGCTTATAACGCTCCTCTGCCGACACTAAGTCCGTGCCCGGCCCAGCACGGCTCTCGTCTTCAGGGTCGGGGTAAAACATAGCCCCGCCGCCGCAAGTGATATTCATAACGGCCTTTACACCGTTATCGCGCACCCGTGTCGCCATATCTAAAAACAAATCCGGATCGCGACTGCCTGCACCAGTCTCAGGATCACGCACATGCAGATGCACAGAAGAAGCGCCCGCCTGCTCTGCTTCAAGGGCCGCGTCGGCAATTTGTTGCGGTGTGATAGGAAAATTGGGGTGAGCCTGGTTGTACTGGTTTTCGCCAGTCACGGCACAGGTGAGGATTACTTTACGAGTCATTTAACAGTTCCTTTGCTAATGTTAGATGCGATAAAACACAGGCAACAAAAAAACAGGCCTACGAAAGCCTGTTCTTAAATCTTGAGGTTTATATAGACGGTTCTTAATAGATAAGACTGAAAAGTGGGGGAAATCCCTACCTAATAAAATATAAAAACATCACCATGACTTCACTAACCGATCAATTGTGGCCCAGGGCAACCATCTATTCCCCGCTCGCATCTTCGCAACCGCAATTTCTAGCACCTCTTTTGAGGCCAATTCCTGCTGTCTGAGCTGACCCAGCAACCATACTGTGCCATTCAATTGCACAGCCTCTTTTTTAGTGGCACTACGCAACTTATCATCACCCGTTAGCAGCGGCACGTTTAACGCCTCAGCCAATACCAAACCGAATATGTCATTGCGAGACGGCACTGGATACTTAACAATTAATTCCTCAGCCCGTAATAGCATTGCACTAGATAGGGGAGCCTTAATTAATCCCAAGCCCAAAAAATAAGCATGATCCTCGGCAAGTTCTTCCTCGAAAAGAATATCTGGAGTTTGAAATTCAAAGGGCAGCTTAAACATTAGCTCAATCAAGCCACCCACCTCCATATCAATTAAAACATTGGCATCACTGATTAATACTTTCACCTATCACTCCCAGCATACGTTCCTTGTAGAAGCTAGAAAGCGACAAGCTCAGTAATTCGGCCGCCTTTGATTCACCAATGTACTCTTCTCCTAGAGCACGATAAATCAGTTGCTTGAAAAGTATTGTTTCTTCTTGTGGATAGGGCTCGCCAGGCTCCTTCAGCTTGTAGCCTTTCTTGCTAAAGGTTTTCTGCCAGCCCTGATAAGACGCAGCGCTAATAACCCCGCACTGATAGGCCCGAATTAAAATGCCACCCATGCTAATGCCGAATTCATGTTTGAGCAGCTCTAATTCTTTAATCTCTAAATGACGACGAAATGTACCCAGATGCTGAAACACACCAGATTTAGGCAACAAGAATGCACCGGCAAAATGATTGCAGGCCTGCTCTTCTTTCATCCCCTCGGCCAATCGCCCATCAAGCACTAAGTGCCCCAACTCATGGGCAAGAGTGAATCGCTGGCGATCGCCTGAGGAATAAGTCGACACCACCACCACAGGGGTTTTACAAATGCTACCCGCCAACCCGTCAACCTTATTGCCCGACTCAACCGAGGTGCGAATAATCAACACCCCTTTCGACTCAAGGGTATCGATCATTTCGGAAATAGGGTTTAGGCCCAACTGCCATTTCTCTCGCATTAACTCGGCAATCGCCTCAATATCCTCAGGGGAGCTAACGCGTTCGGGTAACCCAGCGGGCAATGCAAATTCGGGGATAGGTTTAACTGAATCTGGATACAAATCGAGCAATTCAGTCCAGCGCTCAGCCTGCTCCGTGACATCACCATGAACCATATCCAGTAACTTTTTAGAGGCGCTGGCACGCTTGCGGTATTCAACCTTCTCTAACGCAACATTAGACTGACGGAAAAAATACTCTGACCGCACACCCAACACCTTGGCCAGCTTCAGCAGATTCTCAGACCCAGGCATATTGATGCCGTGCTCATATTTTTTGATCGCATTAGCAGACAGACCCACCAATTCTCCAAGTCCATTCATTGACAGCCCTGCGGCAGTCCGTGCGCGACGTAATCGTTCTCCAAACATACGGCGACTCCTTTATCCTTAAGGTTTATAATTATTCCAATAATAAATTAATTGTAAACCCTTAGCCTTAAGCTGTCGATCAAAAAATAGCCAACTAAAAAGACAGGCTAGAACCTGTCTTTTTAGCTATCAACCACTGGCATTGTCAGAGGTCTGCAAATGCCCCGGATCAACCCACCACAAACATATTCAACCATTCGCAAACAATCGCTGGCTTGTCCTTCCCCATAATCTCAAGGCTAACCCCCAGCTTTTGCAAAAATCGCCCATCGCCCTTATCGACAATATCCAAAACAGTACCCGTCACCCGCACCCGATCCCCAGGCCGCACCGGGTTTAAAAACCGCACCTTATCAAAACCATAGTTAATACCCATCACCATGCCCTCGGGGGTCAGCATGCTTTTCTCCACCAGCTTGGGCAGCAGCGACAGCATTAAAAAACCATGGGCAATGGTGCCCCCCAAGTCAGTTTGGGCAGCGCGCTCTGGGTCTATATGGATATATTGGTGATCTAAGGTAACATCAGCAAACTGGTTGATACGCGATTGCTCAATCAGAAACCAGTCGCTGGGGTGACGTGTTTATGGCTGAGGTGACGGGGTTGTGTCTGGGGTAACGGGGTTATGGCCTGGGTGCCACCTGGCCCAATAAAAAAAAGGCGAAAAAAAGAGGGCCATTACGGCCCCCTTAAAATGGAGTTACATCTGTCTTGTCGACCTAGAATGAGGATTAGGCATTCTTGCAAACTAGATAACTTAGCCGGTTATAACCAAGCCAAAAAGTCAGCAGTGGCCATCAATGCCGAGCAGTAAAAAGGACAATACAAACCCGACACTCAAAGCATAGCCAACAATATCAACTTGTCCAGCCCCGACAATTATTGCAGTGATTTAATCGCTATTTCGTAGATATCCTTGACCAATCCCTGTTCATCGGCAATTACTTGCAGCGCGTCGCGCATTTGTGAGCTATTAGGCTCGGGGAATTTCTTCCAGCGTGTCAGTGGCGTCATTAGCCGCGCGGCCACCTGAGGGTTGCGACTGTGGAGTGTCAGAATGCGCTGCTTGAGGAATTCATAGCCTGAGCCATCAGGATTATTGAAGTTCACCAGATTGCCGTTGCAGAAGCCGCCTATCAGGCTGCGGATCTTATTTGGATTGCTCAGGGTGAAGGTTGGATGTTTCTCCAGTTCCTCGACCCGCTGCAGACCACCGGGCTGGCTGTTGGTGGCCTGTACTTGCAGCCATAGGTTCATCACTAGCGCTTCGTCGCGATACTGCTGTTCAAATTGCTGCAGTGCGCTCTCAGCCTGTTGCGCTGCGGCTGCACAGTTGACCAGACAGGAGAGCGCGGCGGCTTTGTCGGTCATGTTATCAGCGTTTTCAAACTGCTTAGAGGCCAACTCAACACCAAACTGATCTGCCAACATTAGATAACCCAGAGCGGTATTTTTTAGGGAGCGACGGCCGATCTGTGACGCATCCGGTGCGTAATCTTGCTCTATGTTATGACGCTGATAGGCCGCAAGGAACTGTTCACTGAGGGCGCTGGCAAGGGCTTGACGAACAAACAGCCGGGCGCTGTGAATTGCGTCCGCATGGATAACGGCAGCCTCTTCATGGATCTGGGCTTCGCTGGGTAGTTGCAACATAAGGGCAACCATAGCGGGATCCAAGCTGGTATCAGTCAACAATGATCTGTAGGCGTCGATTAACTGACTGTCCATCTCTAGTGGGCGCTGGTGATGGCTGTCGGCGGTGAGTTTCTCAAGTAACTCAAAGCTCAGCTTTTGTCCTGCATCCCAGCGGTTAAAACCGTCGCTGTCGTTAGCCATCAAATGAATCAACTGGTCTTTGCTATAGGCGTAATCCAGCTTTACGGGGGCGGACAATCCACGCAGCAATGATGGCACTGGCGCTTCATCGATATTCTCAATAATTAGCTGCTGATGGGTTTGATTAACTTCATAGACGATTTCTGTGTCGCCGTTACTGTTCAGTGACAGATCACCTGATACGCCAACCAAACCAAGCTTTACCGGTATCACAAAGGGCTGTTTCTGGGCCTGGCCCGGTGTTGCCGGGCAGCTCTGGGCAAAGTCCAATGTCACTGTGCGATCGGCGGCGTCATAGCTTGAGCTGACTGCTAACTGCGGTGTGCCTGACTGCTTGTACCAGCGACGGAATTGAGTAAGGTCGCGACCACTGGCGTCTTCCATGGCTTTAACAAATTCTTCAATGGTGACTGCTTGACCATCGTGACGATCAAAATAGAGGTCGCTGCCTTTGCGGAAGGTCTCGTGGCTTAGCAGTGTGCGAATCATGCCGACGATTTCAGCGCCCTTCTCGTAGATGGTCAGGGTGTAAAAATTATTGATCTCCATATAGGCGTCTGGCTGCACTGGATGGGACATGGGGCCGCCATCTTCGGCAAACTGATGGGTGCGCAGATAGCTGACGTCTTCTATGCGCTTCACAGTTGCCGAGTTCATATCGGCGGAGAACTGTGAATCGCGGTAGACGGTAAAGCCTTCTTTAAGACTCAGCTGAAACCAATCGCGACAGGTGACGCGATTGCCGGACCAGTTGTGGAAGTACTCGTGGGCAACAATGGCTTCGACGCGCTGAAACGAGGCGTCGGTGGTGGTCTTGGGGTTGGCCAGCACGGCAGAGGTATTGAATATATTGAGGCCTTTGTTTTCCATGGCGCCCATATTGAAGTCATCTACGGCGACGATCATAAAGATATCCAAATCGTATTCACGACCATAGGCTTCTTCGTCCCAGCGCATCGAATGCTTTAGGGAGAGCATGGCGTGATCACATTTATCCAGATCTTTTTCTTCCACAAAGATCTGCAGCGCTACTTGGCGGCCAGACATGGTGGTGAAGTTATCTTCGACGCAGCTCAGAGTACCGGCCACTAGGGCAAACAGATAAGCGGGCTTTTTAAACGGGTCATGCCAGGTGACAGAGTGACGGCCGCCATCCAGTTCGCCGCGCTCAATGGGATTGCCATTGGATAGCAGTACTGGGTACTGGGCTTTATCGGCAATCACTTTGGTAGTGAATTCGGACATCACATCAGGGCGGTCTAGATAGTAGGTAATATCGCGGAAGCCTTCGGCTTCGCACTGGGTGCAATACATAGTTCGCGAGCGATAAAGACCCATCATGGTGGTATTGTCTTGGGGCTTGATCAGCACTTCGGTGGTAATCACCGCGCGTTCAGCAAGACCGGGAATGGTTAGAGACTCACTGTCACAGTTATAGGCGCCCTCTTCTAGAAGCTGACCATCCACAGACACAGACTGGAGATCCAGTCCTTCGCTGCCGTGTAAAACCAGATCCGCGTCTTGCTCATCACTGAGTGTATTGCGCAGTAGAGAGAGTGTTGTGGTGACTCTGGTGTGGTCATTACCCAAATCAAAAACCAGCTCGGTTTTCTCAATTTCAAAGGGCGAAACTTTGTAGTCTTTGAGATAAATAGTCTGTGGTAGTGCATCTTTCATGGTGACGGTCCCTGTAGTATTGCTTTCTTATTGTTCTCTTACTGAGCGCTTAAGCGGCAACAGTAAATTGAACATTGTAGGCAGTAAATTTACGGATATTAATTACCCCTGTATCAAGAATCAGATACTGACCTTTGATACCCAACAGCACCCCTTCCACCAGAGGCTGTTTGTCGAGGTTAAAACTTTTCACTTTTTCCGGCCATTGGCTCACGGGGAAATCAATGCTTGTTATGTTCTCACTAAATAGCCTCTGGAGAGCTTGCAAGCCATATTCCTCTTCGAGCATTTCGAGGCCCTCTTCCGACTTGGCCATCAATTCATCTCTGATCTCGGCTAAGTCAACATCCTCTGCATTGCCCTTAAGCATCTTCTGCCAATGGGTTTTATCTGCGACATGCTCCCGCAAACAATCTTCAATGAGTCCTGCCTGATAGCGTGTCTGTACACGGAAGATTGGCAGACCCTGAGTTGCACCCTGATCGATCCAGCGGGTCGGCAGCTGATTTCCACGGGTAATACCCACCTTTACGCCTGAGGAGTTAGCTAGGTAAACAAAGTGATCGGTGAAGCAAAATTTTTCACCCCACTCTGGATCGCGACAGGTGCCATGGTGAAAATGGCATTTTTCCGGACTCATGATGCAGGTATCGCACTGGGGCAATTTGGTGAAACAGGGATAACAGTATCCTTGGCTAAAGCTCTTCTTCGAGCGTCGACCACAATGGATGCAGTGGATATCACCTAGATGCTCAATGGAAATCGCTTTGCCGATTAAGGCATTCATACCAATACGTTGATCATCCAACGGCAACTGATAGTCGACCTGGCCATTTTCGCCGAGAGAGCTGTACATTTTTTCGAGATGCCCGGAAGCTTTTATCGACATGTTGGAGCCTTAATTAGTTTTTCCATTTCAAAGGTTGTTCGTCTGGCGGCGGCGAACAGGCCGTGGTTTTAGGCGGTACATAACCAGTGCGCTGTTCTGCGGGTTTGCGCTGGTCATAGGCAATAATAGCCTGCATA
The DNA here is from genome assembly GCA_963855085.1 of Gammaproteobacteria bacterium. Taxonomy (GTDB): domain Bacteria; phylum Pseudomonadota; class Gammaproteobacteria; order Pseudomonadales; family Porticoccaceae; genus HTCC2207. The sequence goes on along the minus strand of CAWLBR010000043.1, from coordinate 4,916 downwards.
CAGAGCGACTTTTGCTCAGCGGTGAGAGCGCGACCATCGGGCCATTTGCCCAACTCCACTGCGCGCTTCAAGCTTTCGCAAATCTGTGGTGTGATACTTTCAAGTAACTGGGGTAAATCCATTGTCTATTTAAACCTCGCTCTTACAGTGCCAACCAAACCAAATATCAAACCCAACAACATACCTACGATTAAACCGCTGAAATGGGCTGCATTGGCAATGCCAACACCCAATAAGAAGTCCAACACGCCGGTCATACAGAACAGCAACCAAAACAACATAAAACCGATTAGCTCTTTAGGCAGAGCCAATAGGGGGTGGGGTGCGAGTAGATCGCGAATCCAGATATAGCCGAGCAAGGCATAGATCACTCCGGACATACCGCCAAAGGCCACCGAGCCAGTCCAGACAAACTGCCCCATATTAGAGATCACTGCGCTGACCAAAACTAGGAGTAACAGATGCACAGGACCCAGAAGCATTTCAATTCGTCCGCCGAGGAGTGATAACCATAGACCATTGAAGACAAAGTGCATAAGGCCAAAGTGAACAAATATCGGGCTTACTAGACGCCAGTATTCAGCTTCGGCAATGCCGCCAAAGACAAACATTCTGGGAATTGGATAGAAGAAGCTACCGACAAACCACCCGCAGAGACTGGCAAAAAACAGCAGCGCGGTTACTGGATGCTGCCTTGCTGCAGTGCGCCAGCGGGGTTTCCCTGTCACAGGTGGTTCAGGTGGCTCAGCTGTCATTGTTAGCCTTGGCTTTGGCTCTATCCAAGCGACTACCCCAACCGAGCTTTGAGCGACAGATACTGTAGAAGTTGTGATCTTTAGGGTGAATCAAAATGACCCCATCGCGGTGCTTGCGGATGGTAATAATATCACCCGGCTCACTGAGATAATCGTTGTGCCCATCACAGGTAATCAACGGGTGCAGTTCATTGCGTGAGCTGACGCGGATTTCAATCTGTGAATTGCCATGCAGTGCAATGGGTCGACTGTTAAGTGTGTGGGGGTTAAGTGGCACTACCACCATGGCATCCAACTCTGGACAGAGCAGCGGACCCCCTGCAGACAATGCATAGGCGGTTGAGCCTGTGGGGGTGGCGACAATCAGACCATCGGAGCGCTGACTGTAGACAAACTCGCCATCCACATAGAGTTCAAAGGCCATCATCCGAACTGACTGACCGGGATGTAACACTATATCGTTTACCGCCAGCCCTTCTGCGATCAACTTGCCATGGCGAGTAATCGTGGTTTCGAGGAGAAAGCGATTGGTTTGTTTGTATTCTCCGGAGAGCACAGGCAGCACGCGCTCGGCAATTTCATCTGGGGAGATATCGGTTAGGAAACCCAAGCGACCGCGGTTGATACCTAACAATGGGATTTTACTCGCTGCCATACTGCGGCTGGCGCTGAGCATACTGCCGTCGCCGCCGACGACTATTCCCAGATCAACGGCACCGGGAAATTGGTCTAGGGGCAGGATTTTATCCACGGGCCAGTCGACTAATTTGGCAGCGCGTTCTTCGTAGACAACCTCGCGGCCCTGACTTAACAGGAAGGCTTCGAGTTTGTTGAGGGAGTCGCGCACCTCAGGTACGTCGAGACTTGCGAGCAAGCCTATGCGTTGAAAATGTGCCATATTGCTGGGTATCCAAAAACCGGTGTGGCGATTATACAGAGTAGCGCGGTAATTCACTCTTTTTAAGGCATAATAAGTGACAGTGCTGCGCACTGTCATCCTGAGCGAAGCCGAAGGATCTCTTGGAATGTGGCACCTCGCACTGTCATCCTGAGCGAAGCCGAAGGATCTTTTGGAATGTGGCACCTCACCCTGTCATCCTGAGCGAAGCCGAAGGATCTTTTGGAATGTGGCACCTCACCCTGTCATCCTGAGCGAAGCCGAAGGATCTTTTGGAATGTGGCTGTTGTGGAATGTGCCACGGGAAAAGATCGAAGCGGCCAGCGGGAGATCCATCCACTATGGTCGGGATGACAGAATGTCCTCACCCTGTCATCCTGAGCGAAGCCGAAGGATCTCTTGGAATGTGCCACGGGAAAAGATCGAAGCGGCCAGCGGGAGATCCCTCCACTACGGTCGGGATGACAGAGTTCCCACACCCTGTCATCCTGAGCGAAGCCGAAGGATCTTTTGGAATGTGGCTGTTGTGGAATGTGCCACGGGAAAAGATCGAAGCGGCCAGCGGGAGATCCCTCCACTACGGTCGGGATGACAGAATGCCCTCACCCTGTCATCCTGAGCGAAGCCGAAGGATCTCTTGGAATGTGGCTGTTGTGGAATGTGCCACGGGAAAAGATCGAAGCGGCCAGCGGGAGATCCCTCCACTACGGTCGGGATGACAGAATGCCCTCACCCTGTCATCCTGAGCGAAGCCGAAGGATCTCTTGGAATGTGGCTGTTGTGGAATGTGCCACGGGGAAAGATCGAAGCGGCCAGAGAGAGATCCCTCCACTGCGGTCGGGATGACAGGCAAAGTCGCTGGATCACGACTGCAAGTAAAGTACTTGCTCAGCCAAAATCACAAAAATAATAATAACGATAAAAAAACTATGAACCTAAAAACGATTGCTTTCACCAGCGGAGAGCCCGGCGACTGCTACTACCACGAGTGGCCCGTCCAACCCTCCCAGCAACCCAAAGCCTGGATACATATTATGCACGGCATGGCCGAGCACAGCGCTCGCTATGCCGATCTAGCGGCCTACCTCAACCAACAGGGTTTTCATGTTACCGCCGATGACCACCGCGGCCACGGCAAAACCGCAGAGGCCAACGGCAATCTCTACCACTTCGCCGATAACGACGGCTGGAATCAGATGGTCGATGACCAGCTGCAGCTTATCGAGTATCTGGGCAGCAACAACCAGCTACCACTCATTATTCTCGGCCACAGTATGGGCTCATTTTTGGCCATGCATACCTGCCAGCGCCATGCCGATAGGCTCTCTGATCGCTTGCAGGGATTGGTGTTGTCGGGATCGAATTACGCCCCGCCCTGGTTCTGCAGCACCGCCAGTCAGATCGCCAGAGTCGAGCGCGCTCGCTTGGGTGGCAGCTCTGTGAGCAAGCTGCTGGAGACCATGTCCTTTGGTGCTTTTAACAATGCCTTTAAACCTGTGCGCACAGACAAGGACTGGATCTCCAGTGATACCGAAACCGTCGATCGCTATATAGCCGACCCTCACTGCGGGGGTGCCATTTCCACTCAGTCTTGGTATGACTTTTTACGGGGCCTGGCGGAACTGTCAGCACCAGCGGCAATGGCTAAGATCAGCAAGGAATTGCCTATCTATATCTTTTCCGGCGCACTGGACCCTGTGGGTGGCGCTGGCAAAGGCGTAAAGAAGCTTGCGGCAATGTTAGAAAGTGCGGGGGTGAACCAGGTTAGCTGTCACCTCTACGAGGGCGGACATCATGAAATGCTCAATGAGACCAATAAGGCTGAGGTTTATGGGGATTTGCTGAATTGGCTGGATGATCTAAAAATTTAAACGAGGGAAATAGCAGCCTTATAGACGGCTGCCATTCTGTTCAATGGGCTGGAGCTAGAACTCCGGCCCAACTGATACCAAGCCACTGTCTACATCGCCGTTCTGACCGCGATTGCGCAAGTAGTGGTCCATCAGGGTGATTGCCAACATAGCTTCAGCAATCGGCACCGCTCGAATGCCCACACAGGGATCATGACGACCAGTGGTGACCACCTCCACTGCTTCGCCAGCAGTGTTGATCGACTGGCCTGGAATACGCAGGCTCGACGTCGGCTTCAGTGCCAGATTGGCAACAATACTTTGACCGGATGAAATACCCCCGAGAATACCGCCGGAGTTATTCGACAGGAAACCCTCTGGAGTCATTTCGTCGCGGTGTTCAGTGCCCTTCTGACTGACTGAGTCAAAGCCGGCGCCAATCTCAACCCCTTTTACTGCGTTAATACCCATCAGAGCATGGGCCAAATCTGCATCCAAACGATCAAAAACGGGCTCGCCCAATCCTACTGGAACCTGTTTGGCCACTACAGTGACCTGAGCACCAATGGAATTGCCCTCTTTGGTCAGTGCCTGCATGTAGGTTTCCAGCTCGGCAATCTTGTCTGGATCGGGAAAGAAGAACGGGTTTTTCTCGATTTCATCCTGAACGAAACGTTCGGCAACAATTGGACCCAGCTGGGAAACATAGCCGTAAATCTCAACGCCCAAACGCTCTTGCAAATACTTTTTGGCGATACCACCAGCGGCAACGCGCATGGCTGTTTCACGGGCAGAGCTGCGTCCGCCACCGCGATAATCGCGCTCGCCGTACTTCTGGTGGTAGGTATAATCTGCATGAGAAGGCCTGAATAAGTCTTTGATTTTACTGTAATCTTTAGACTTCTGATCTTTGTTTTCAATGATCATGCCGATGGAGGCACCAGTGGTCTTGCCCTCAAATATTCCAGAGAGTATCTTCACTTCATCGTCTTCACGGCGCTGGGTGGTATAGCGAGATTGACCGGGCTTGCGGCGATCCAGATCCGGCTGCAGATCGGCAGCGCTGATCTCTAAGCCTGGAGGGCAACCGTCGACAATACAGCCAATCGCTAAACCGTGGCTCTCGCCAAAGCTGGTTACGGTGAAGAGTTTTCCTATACTGTTTCCGGACATAATGCAGTTAAGCCTTAAAGTGTCTGCTGTAAAGACAGCAATTATACGTAAGTTATTAGAAAGATTCGCGGTGTTCGAGTAACTGCTCGCGGGTGAGTATAAACACCCCGTTGTCACCCTCGCTAAATTCGAGCCATAAAAATGGCACTCGAGGGAAATCCCGCTCCAGGGCCACCCAAGAATTACCCACTTCAACCACTAGCACGCCCTCTTCCGTTAGATGATCGGCGGCTTCACGTA
>CAWLBR010000042.1:0-16112 GCA_963855085.1 Gammaproteobacteria bacterium | reverse complement strand
ATGTTAGATTTTCCAAGTGACTTAAAGAGCGCCGGCATTGTAACAGAACTAATGTGCCAGAGAAGACTGATTCTGCTACACTCGCGGCCGTTTTTTGGCGCTCTATTAATAGCGGCCATCGAAGGCTGTAATAGGGCCATTTGAGAGTTTAAGAGGTGATAAGTGTCAATAGTTGAGCGTCAGGCAAATATTCGTATAGTGCTAGTGAATACCACCCACCCCGGCAATATTGGCGGTGCCGCGCGAGCCATGAAAAATATGGGCTTGGCCGAATTGTATTTGGTCCAGCCTCGTGAATATCCTGCGCCCCGTGCTGTATGGCGTGCTGCCGGAGCTCGAGATGTACTTGCCGGCGCAACCATTGTTGAGTCTGTAGATGAAGCTATCGCCGACTGTGCTCTAGTGGTTGGCACCAGCGCAAGAGAGCGACGCATCCCCTGGCCGCTGCTCAATCCCCGCGAATGCGGCGAGAAAATATACAGTGAAGCAGTAACCCACAAAACCGCACTGCTGTTTGGTCGCGAAGATCGCGGACTGACCAATGATGAGCTGCAAAAGTGTCACTACCATGTGCATATCCCATCCAATCCTGACTATAGCTCGTTGAATCTGGCCACTGCTGTACAGGTGCTGGCCTATGAAATTCGCATGGCGAGCCTCGCGGACGAGCAGGGCAATTTGCCCTCACTCAGTGAGTGGGACCAGCCTCCAGTGACCGCCGGAGATTTGGAGTTCTTCCATGAGCATCTGGCCACCACTATGGCCGAACTGCAGTTTTATGATCCGGAGAATCCCAAGCAGCTTTTAACCCGTATGCGCAGATTATTTAATCGCGTACGCATGGATCAAATGGAAGTTTCCATACTTCGTGGTCTGTTGTCTGCGGTGCAGCGTAAAATTAGAAAATGACAGCGACATCGTCATTTTAGGAGGCGTTTTTTAAGCGGCTGTTTGCAGCTCAAAGCCTCTGTATAGATGATCAGTTTGGCTTGGTCTGCTTACTTGACTAAAATGGTCGGGTATTCCATACTGCACCCCTGATCGAAACAGGTAGTAAGCAATGCGACTGACAACAAAAGGGCGATATGCGGTAACCGCAATGTTGGATCTCACCATCCACAGCGGCGACAAGCCTGTATCACTGTCTGAAATATCTCAGCGCCAATCCATATCACTCTCGTATCTCGAGCAGCTTTTTTCCAAGTTGCGCCAGTCTGAACTGGTTACCAGTGTGCGCGGACCCGGCGGTGGATATCGTTTAGGCCGATCTAGCGAGAGTATTTTTATCGCTGAGATTATCGACGCCGTGAATGAGTCAGTTGACGCTACTAACTGCCAGGGCAAAGGTGACTGCCAGGGTGGTGAAATCTGTTTGACCCACTCGCTGTGGGATCAGTTGAGTCATGAGATACATAACTTTCTGAACGCGATTTCTCTGGCCGATCTAGTTGCCCGTCGCGATGTAAAAAGTATTGCCCAGCGCCAGGTTGAGCAGTTATTAATTTTAAATGAAAGTCCGCAGGCTGGTGCCTGCTGAAACTGGAGTAATAAATGAGTCTTCCAATTTATCTCGACTACGCAGCAACAACTCCGGTTGATCCTGCAGTTGCAGACAAAATGATGCAGTACCTGACGCCATCAGGTCATTTCGGAAATCCCGCGTCGCGCTCTCACACCTTTGGTTGGGAAGCAGAAGCCGCAGTAGAGGACGCCCGTGAAGAAGTCGCCAAGATGATTGGTGCTGATCCACGTGAAATCGTCTGGACCTCTGGCGCCACAGAAGCCAACAACCTTGGTATTAAAGGCTGCGCACATTTTAATCAGCGCAAAGGTAAGCACGTAATTACCTCACGCATTGAACACAAAGCGGTACTGGACACCTGTCGCCAACTTGAGCGTGAAGGTTTTGAAGTCACTTACCTGGATCCAGATTCCAGCGGTTTGATTCAGCCACAGATGGTTGCCGACGCAATTCGCGAAGACACCACTGTTGTTTCGATCATGCACGTGAACAACGAGATCGGCACCCTTAACGATATCGCAGCGATCGGCGCTATCTGCCGGGAGAAGAAAGTCTTCTTCCATGTGGATTCAGCCCAGAGCGCAGGCAAAACGCCTATCGATGTCGAGGCCATGCAGGTGGATATGATGTCCTTCTCTGCACACAAGATTTATGGCCCCAAAGGTATTGGCGCACTCTACGTCCGTCGCAAGCCGCGCGTTCGTATTGAGGCGCAGATGCACGGTGGCGGTCATGAGCGCGGTATGCGTTCTGGCACCCTTGCTACTCACCAGATTGCTGCCATGGGTGAAGCTTTCCGTCTTGCCGGTGAAGTGCTGGCTGAAGAATCGGCTCGCATCACTGTATTGCGTCAGCGTCTCTGGGACGGTGTTGCAGATATGGAAGAGGTCTACCTCAACGGCTCTGCCACTCAGCATGTGCCGGGCATTGTGAATATTAGTTTTGCTTTTGTAGAGGGCGAATCACTGATTATGGCGCTGCGCGACCTGGCAGTTTCATCAGGTTCAGCCTGTACTTCTGCCAGCCTCGAGCCCTCCTATGTGTTGCGTGCTCTAGGCCTCAATGATGAGATGGCCCACAGTTCAATTCGCTTTAGTATCGGTCGCTACACCACCGAGCAAGATATAGATTCAGCGATTGAAAAAGTGCGTCATGCAGTAACCAAATTACGTGAGCTCTCGCCGCTCTGGGATATGTTTAAAGACGGCGTTGATTTAAGCAAAGTAGAGTGGGCTGCCCACTAGATCCTTCGGGATAGAGTGCAACTTAGTCTTACTAAATTCAGTTATTAAATAAAGGAGTCATTAACATGGCTTACAGCGAAAAAGTTATAGATCACTACGAAAACCCACGCAATGTTGGCAAGCTCGACGACAATTCAAAAAATGTCGGTACTGGCATGGTCGGCGCACCGGCCTGCGGTGACGTAATGCGTCTGCAAATTCAGGTTAACAGCGACGGTATTATTGAAGACGCCAAGTTTAAAACCTATGGCTGTGGTTCGGCTATTGCTTCAAGTTCACTGCTTACCGAGTGGGTTAAAGGCAAGCACATAGACGACGCTGCTGAGATTAAGAACACTGAAATCGCCGAAGAGTTGGCTCTGCCACCGGTTAAGATTCACTGTTCAGTGCTGGCTGAAGACGCTATTAAAGCAGCAGTTCGTGACATTCGAGAAAAGCAGGGGAGCTGATTAGCAACCATGGCTATTACAATGACCGTAGCTGCGGAGCAGCATGTAATCAAACATCTCGCACATCGCTCAAAAGGTGTTGGCGTCCGCTTGGGCGTTCGCACCACTGGCTGTTCGGGTCTTTCCTACGTTCTCGAATTTGTTGACAGCACTGAAGCTGAAGATGCCGTTTTTCACTGCGGTGACGTAAAGCTGGTAATTGACCCGAAGAGCCTGCTCTATCTCGACGGCACCGAATTGGATTATGTCAAAGAGGGCCTCAATGAAGGCTTTGAGTTTAAGAATCCGAACGTCAAAGACGAATGTGGTTGTGGCGAAAGTTTTCATATTTAGATAGCTTCCATATTTAACGTTTTTGCACCGCAGTAACAATTACTTTTGGGTTTATTGAAGTGGTCTTATCGGCAACGCTTTTCGAATCGAGCAATTTCTTTGCGCTATTTTCCCTACCCTCGGGCTGGCAGGTAGACCGCGGCTTGCTCGACGCCCGCTACCGCAAATTGCAGCAGGAGTTTCATCCCGATCGTTTTGCCGCTAAAGGCGATGTCGATAAACGCCTGGCACTGCAGACCACCTCGCTGATTAATCAGGCCTACGACACTCTCAAATCCCCACTTAAACGCGCCCAGTATCTTCTGCAGTTGCAAGATCTCGACGCCGCTCAGGAAAGCCATATCACCAGTGATGGCGCGTTTCTGATGCAGCAGATCGAATTCCGCGAAGCCTTGGGAGAGTTAACTGAGGGTAATGAGAGTAATGAGAGCGCCGATCCAATGACGACATTGGATAGCATGCGCACCGATGTGCAGAGCCAGTACCTGCAGCTACAGAATGATTTTGAGGCGCAACATCTGGCCGCCAATTATAATGACGCCCTGGATACAGTGGCGAAAATGCAATTCTTCTCCAAGCTGCTGGACGAAATCGATCAGCGAGAAGAAGAGTTAGAGGACTTTTAAACCGTGGCATTACTGCAAATTTCAGAACCGGGTCAATCTCCCCAACCCCATCAGCGCAAACATGCTGTGGGCATTGACCTGGGCACCACCAATTCTTTAGTTGCCGCTGTGCGCAGTGGTTCTCCGGAAACACTGGCCGATGAGCAGGGCAGACATCTGCTGCCCTCAGTGGTGCACTACTACAAAGACGGCGTTAGCTGTATTGGCTATGAAGCCGCCGAGCACAATGTTAGCGATCCGCTCAATACCATCACTTCAGTGAAACGTCTTATGGGCCGCGGCCTAGACGACGTGAAAATCTTTGGTGGTCAGCTACCCTACGAATTTGCTGCCGATGACGGTGGCATGCCAAAAATTGTTACCGCTGGTGGTTTGGTCAGTCCAATCCAAGTCTCTGCGGAAATTCTGCGCAAGCTCGCCGGACGCGCCGAGAACGCTCTGGGCGGTTCCTTAGATGGCGCTGTTATTACAGTGCCAGCCTATTTTGATGATGCTCAGCGTCAGGCCACAAAAGATGCCGCAACACTGGCAGGCATCAAAGTGCTGCGCCTGCTCAATGAGCCCACCGCAGCAGCCATTGCCTACGGCCTGGATCAGCGCGAAGACAGCACTATCGCGGTTTATGATTTGGGCGGCGGAACCTTTGATATTTCTATATTGCGACTCTCACGCGGTGTCTTTGAAGTCCTCGCCACTGGCGGTGACTCGGCGCTGGGTGGCGATGATCTTGATCGCGTGATCGCTGAGTGGTTGCGCCAAGAAATCGGCATGGATGAATCCTTGGACCCCATCGAGCAGCGTATCTTGCTTGAAACCGCCAAGTCAGCCAAAGAAGAACTTACCGATCAGGACTCAGTACAAATTGAAGTGCTGGACTGGCAGGGCAGCTTGACTCGCGAACAGCTCAACAGCTTGATCGATCCCCTAATTGATAAAACCCTTCGTGCGGCGAAAAAGTCACTGCGCGATGCAGGTGCTAACACCGATCAGATCGACGAAGTGATTCTGGTGGGTGGCTCGACGCGCACGCCACGTGTCCACGAGAAAGTCGAACAGCTATTCGGGCGTCAGCCCCACTCTAACCTCAATCCCGACCGCGTTGTCGCCATGGGCGCTGCCCTGCAGGCTGAAGTGTTAGTGGGCAATAAGTCCGGCGACGATATGTTGCTACTGGATGTGATTCCCCTGTCTCTGGGTATTGAGACCATGGGTGGCTTGATCGAGAAAATTATTCATCGTAACACCACGATCCCAGTGTCAAAGGCTCAGGAATTTACCACCTTTAAAGATGGCCAGACCGCCATGGCAATCCATATTCTCCAGGGTGAGCGAGAACTAGCCTCAGATTGTCGGTCTCTGGCGCGCTTTGAACTGCGCGGTATACCGCCGATGGTCGCCGGTGGCGCCAAGATTCGCGTTGCCTATCAGGTGGATGCGGATGGCCTACTGAGCGTTAATGCTCGGGAAATGATCAGCGGTGTCGAGTCCCATATTGAGGTTAAACCCTCCTATGGTCTCAACGAAAATGAAATCACAAGCATGCTGCAGGACTCATTTAGTTACGCCAAAGAGGACATGCAAGCTCGGGCCCTCCGCGAGCAGCAGGTTGAGGCAGATCGAATGATCGAAGATCTCGGCGCGGCACTGGCAAAAGATGGTCGAGCACTGCTTGATGAAGCTGAATACAACTGCCTTGAAGTGGCGGTTAAAGAATTACAGGTAGTGCGTGATAGCAGCACCGAACACCGGGTTTTGCTGCGACAAATTGAATCGGTAGGCAAGGTGAGCGAAGAGTTCGCTGCGCGCCGAATGGATGCCAGCATAAAAAATGCTCTGGCAGGACAAAGTCTTGATGATGTGGAGAACACCCTTTAATGGCACGTATAGTATTTTTACCTCACGAAGATCTGTGCCCGGAAGGCGCGGTAGTTGAATCCAACCCAGGCGAGAGCGTCTGCCAAGCGGCACTGCGCAGTGGCATAGAGATTGAACACGCCTGCGAGATGTCCTGCGCCTGCACCACCTGCCATGTGCATGTTCGCGAAGGCTTTATGGAACTGCCCGCGGCCGATGAGTTGGAAGAAGATTTTCTCGATATGGCCTGGGGTGTGGATCCTGACTCACGACTCAGCTGTCAGCTGGTTGCCGGTGACGTGGATCTGGTCGTCGAAATCCCAAGATACACTATTAATATGGTCTCAGAGAAACACTGAGCCCGCTGTTCTATGCTCCCTGCTCACTGTTCTTTACTGGGGGGGCGAGTAGATTAAGAGCGGCACCAAATGGAGTAATAGACTATGCTGAAGTGGACAGATATACATGACATCGCCATTGAGCTAACGGACAATCATCCGGACGTAGATCCACAGTATGTGAATTTTGTTGATCTGCGCAAATGGGTTTTGGCACTGGAAGAGTTTTCCGATGATCCAGACCGCTGCGGAGAGAAAATTCTCGAAGCAATTCAAATGGCCTGGTTAGAAGAACAAGATTAACGCCGCGTTGAGGTGGTAGAAAGCTAAGGCGCGCAGGAAGCGAGACTCAGGCAAAGGATGGCAGACAGGCACAAGCTGTATAAAAAAGTCTTAGACAGAGCCCCTTTCGGCACACTGCTGTTTGCCTATGGCGTCTGTATTGACGCCAATAGTAGAGCACTGCAGATTCTCAAATGTCAGCGCTCCGATATTGTTGGCGCCGCGCTCAGCGAAGACCAGTCCGAGCAACCGGCGTCGGTCGAGCAGCTTAAACAAGTTATCGAAAAACTTCAGCAAGACCAGCTCTCCGGAATTCTGTGGCGCTCAGAAAATATCCTCGAAGAAAATGAAATTGTTGTCTCCCAAGGTCCTGTTGAGGGTGGCGAGGATGGCAGCAGCGATGACGTTCTCAGTATTACCCTCTATCCATTGCCCGCTCTTGCCCAGATGGTGGTGAAAGAATTTTCTACCATTGCCACGGTTGCTGCTGACAGGTCTGAACTGCCAGAGCCTGTATTTGAGCCAGAGCCTGTATTGGAAGAGCCTGTATTGGAAGAGCCTGTCATTGAAGAGCAAGTTGCTGCAGTGATTGAAACTGAAGCAGAGCCTGAACCAGAGATTGTGGCTGCCCTAGCTCCAGCTCCAGTTACAGCAACAGCAACAGCAACAGTAAAAACTTCCGCCCAACAGAGCGATCAAAATCGCTATGAAACCCTCTCCGGCTTGCCAGTAAGTCCCAGGCTGATCGATAGCATTGACGAGTATTTGGAGCAGCCTCAGAGCGACACTGCCTGTGGTGCACTACTACTAATCGACCTCGACCATTTTAACTCGGTCAACGAATCCCTCGGCAAAGCCGTAGGCAATCAGATTCTTGAACGCGCTGCCGCAACCATCAAAGGCCTTTGCACCGAGAATATGGAAATGGACCAGGTGGCTGGTGACTCATTCCTAGTATTGATTAAAAACATCGCCGACAGCGCCGAGCAGGCTCGCGAAGCCAGCTTGGCCATAGCCAATGAAATTCGCTGTATTTTAACCCGACCTTTTTTCACCGAGAGCGGCGAAGTCAGTGTCACTGCCAGTGTCGGTATCAGCGTCCTCTACGCCGGTCTCTACTATGCTTCGCCAGAGGTTATAGTCAGTGCCGAAAAGGCTGTGCAGCAGGCCGAAAGCGCGATGTTCGAAGCCAAGCGCCGCGGTCGTGACAATGTCGTGCTGTTTGACTCCCAGATAACCCGTCAGGCACGGCAGCGCATTAATATGCAATCCAGCCTGCGTAAAGCCGTAGCCAATCAAGAGTTTGACCTTTATGTGCAGCCTCAGGTCTCGACCCAGAGCGGCCATGTGGTGGGTGGAGAAGTGCTGCTGCGCTGGATGCACTCCGGCCAGGCCCAGCGTTCCCCGGCAGACTTTATACCTGTGCTGGAGTCCTCTGGCATGATCGTGGACGTCGGCCTCTGGGTGATTCGCACCTCCTGTGAATATCTGCGCAATATGCTCGATCAGGGTCTCTGGACGCCGGATATGCAGATGGCAGTAAATATCAGCCCCAAACAGTTCCATGATCCCCAGCTGGTCAAGTCCCTTGAGCACAGTTTAAAAAGTTACGATATTCGCCCGGATATGCTCACCCTAGAAGTCACAGAAACCCTATTGATCGATGATTTTGAATCTGTTGTGGATAAGATGAAAAAGATTCGCAATATGGGCACCCGCTTTGCCATCGATGACTTCGGCAGCGGTTATTCCTCGATGATCTATTTAAAGCGCCTGCCTCTGGATATTTTAAAAATTGACCGTGAATTTATTACCCATCTCAACTCCGACAAAGAAACCCTAGGTCTGGTTGAAGCCATTATGATGGTCGCCCATCACTATGGCTTGGATGTAGTGGCTGAAGGCGTTGAAAAACGGGAGGTTTTGGAGATTTTGCGCGGTCTCGGCTGCGAGAAATATCAGGGTGCTCATTTCAGTATGCCGGTCTCTCTGGATAAATTTCAGCGCCTGCTGGTGGCTTAGACGCCTGCCGGATAGGTTGTGGCCGAGAAACCTATTGTGACCGCCGCCGCAGGCAGGTAGAATCCGCGCCCTATGCCCATTAGGGCAATTTTTTTAAAGCACAGTCAATTTTTCGGAGAAATCTTCATGGCGTCTGAACGCACTCTATCTATCATCAAGCCCGATGCAGTAGCAAAAAATGTTGTTGGCCAAATCCTCAGCCGTTTTGAAACTGCTGGCCTGCAAATCATTGCCTGCAAAATGCAGCAGCTGACTCAGGAACAAGCCGAAGGTTTTTACGCTGAACACAGCGAACGCCCTTTCTTTAAGGATCTGGTATCCTTTATGACTTCTGGTCCTGTTTCTGTGCAGGTTTTGGAAGGCGAAAACGCGGTTATGACCAACCGTGATCTGATGGGCGCAACTAACCCTAAAGAAGCAGAAGCCGGCACTATCCGTGCAGACTTTGCTGAATCAATCGACGCCAACGCAGTACACGGTTCCGACGCAGTAGCATCAGCTACTCGCGAAATCGCCTACTTCTTTGCCGACAATGAGCTTTGCTCTCGTTAATTTTTTGTTCTTCTCTCTATCTTGAAACGTAGTTTAGGATCTAGATAGAGAGGTTGACAGAAGATCGAGAGAAACCGAGAGACCAGGACATCTATGTCCCAGGAACCAAACGTAGTAGCAGTCCACGACGAACAGCCCCGAAAGGTTAAAACTAACCTCTTGGGGCTTTCTGCTTCCCGCATCGGCGACTTTTTAGAGTCTCTGGGCGAGAAGCGTTTTCGTGGCACCCAGATTCTCAAGTGGATTCATCAGTACGGAATTGGTGATATCGGCGAGATGACCAATATCTCCAAAGGCCTGCGCGAAAGCCTCGCCGAGGTTGCCGAAGTGGTTGTCCCGGAGGTAGTCAGCTGTCAGGACTCCGTCGACGGCACGCGCAAGTGGTTGATCAAAGTCGATGGCGGTAGCTGCATCGAAATGGTCTATATCCCCGAGCGCGACCGCGGCACCCTCTGTGTCTCGTCACAGATCGGCTGTGCCCTGGATTGTAGTTTCTGTGCCACCGGCAAGCAGGGCTTTGCCCGTGACCTGACCACCGCTGAAATTATTGGTCAGCTGTGGATTGCAGCCAAATCCTTTGATCAGTTCGATACCAAAAATCCTCGCCGTGTCACCAACGTTGTGATGATGGGCATGGGCGAACCGTTGATGAACTTCAACAATGTGGTCGACGCCATGAGCCTGATGATGGACGATAACGCCTACGGCCTGTCTAAACGTCGGGTGACCCTGAGCACCGCTGGTGTGGTTCCAGAATTGGATAAACTAGGTGACGTCAGTGACGTATCCCTGGCCATCTCTCTCCATGCTCCCAATGATGAGCTGCGCAATCAGCTGGTCCCGATTAACCGCAAATATCCCCTCGCTGACTTTATTGACAGCGCCAAGCGTTACCTAGACAAAATGCCCGATAATCGGCGCAAGGTCACGGTTGAATATACGCTGATGGATATGGTCAATGATCGCGATGAACATGCCAAAGAATTGTCTATCCTATTGCGTGATTTACCCTGCAAGATAAACCTAATTCCATTTAATCCATTCCCTGGCTCAGAGTACAAAAGAGTCACCAAAGTGGCCCTTGGTCGGTTTAGGGACATTCTGCAAAATGACGGGTACACTGTGACTGTTCGCACCACTCGTGGCGACGATATAGCCGCAGCCTGTGGCCAGTTGGCCGGTGAGGTCAACGACCGAACCAAGCGCCAGGCACGCTATAAAAAGCGTTTGCAGGATCTGGATGAAGAGCAGGTAGTGAAGATTGTTGGCTAGCGATTAGCCTGTAACTAGAGCGTCGCTGGTAGGTTAAAAGCAGCATAGGAATGCTGCGGTTTAAAAATTGTTTATCTTGAAGAGTGGCTCCTGAAGAGTGGCCGGTTAATAGACGCCGTTTAATAGACGCAATGACAAGGAGAGTAAAGCATGAAAAACCCGATAAGAAATTATTCGAGATTTTTATTGTTACTTGCAGTCATAGCAACCGCTGGCTGTGTGTCGAGCGGAGCGAATAAAAGTGCGGGAGCAGATCCGGATGCGGCAAACCAGCAGCATATCAGGTTGGCCCTCAGCTATATAAGCTCGAACAATCGCGATCTGGCCCGGGTTCATTTAGAGAAAGCCAAGGCCTTTAACCCGCGTTCTGCTCAGCTCTATAATGGTTACGCACTGTTATATCAGATGGAACAGGAATTTGAGCTGGCCGAGCAGAACTATCGCAAAGCGCTGATAGCGGACAGTGATTACACCCTGGCCCACTATAATTATTCTGCTTTCCTGTTTAATCAGGGACGCATGCAAGAGGCCCTTGATGAGATGCAGTTGGTCACTCAGGATCTAGCCTATGAGCGCCGCCCCCAAGCTTTTTATATACTGGGGCTAAGCCAAAAGCGTCTTGGTGATGTAGAGGCAGCCGTGGAATCCTTTGAGAAAGCCACCCAGCTGTCAGCAGGATTTGCACCGCCTTTTATAGAGGCCGCTGAAATTTATTTTCAGCAACAGAATTACCCGCTGAGTAAAATGGCGCTGGATCGATTCCGACAGTTGAGCAAGCCCACATCAAAGAGTCTGTGGCTTTCGATAAGAATAGAGCAGCGTTTTGGCAACAGAGACAATGCTGCCAGTGAGGGACTGAAATTAAAGAATTTGTTTCCTTACTCGAAAGAGAATCTTGAATATCAGGCGTGGTTAAAACAGTAACTAACCAGAGTAATAGATTAAATGTTTAGTGGCACACCCATCGTGCGACGCAAGTCGCGACAGATCATGGTTGGCAACGTTCCCGTGGGCGGTGATGCACCAATCTCTGTTCAGAGTATGACCAATACCAGTACTGCAGACGTCGCGGCGACAGTCGCCCAGATAAACCGTATCCAAGCCGCTGGCGCCGATATAGTTCGCGTCTCGGTACCCTCCATGGCAGAAGCCGAAGCCTTTGGTGCGATTCGTAAACTAGTCGATGTGCCATTGGTTGCCGATATTCATTTTGATCACCATATAGCCCTGCGAGTTGCCGACCTAGGTGTCGACTGTCTGCGAATTAATCCAGGCAACATTTCCCGTGAGAGTCGCCTACGTGAAGTGATCGCCAAGGCCCGTGATCTGAATATCCCTATTCGTATCGGTGTTAATGCTGGTTCTCTGGGCAAAGATATACTGCGTAGATACAACGAGCCCACTGCAGAAGCCATGGTTGAGTCGGCTATGCGCAATGTGGATTTACTCGATAAATACGATTTCCAAGACTTTAAAGTCAGCGTCAAAGCCTCAGATATTTTTATGGCCGTCGCCGCCTACCGCGATTTGGCAACCCGTATCGAACAGCCACTGCATCTGGGGATCACCGAAGCTGGTGGCCTCCGTTCAGGTACTGTTAAATCCTCTATAGGTCTGGGTGCGCTATTGCTCGACGGAATTGGCGATACCATACGTATCTCACTCGCCGCCGATCCGGTGGAAGAGGCCAAAGTGGCCTGGGACATGCTCCGTAGTCTGCGTCTGCGCAGTAAAGGGATTAACTTTATTGCCTGCCCCAGTTGCTCGCGACAGAACTTTGATGTGATCTCCACAGTGAACGCCTTAGAGAGTCGCCTTGAAGATATTACAGTGCCAATGGATGTGTCGATTATTGGCTGCATCGTTAATGGCCCCGGCGAAGCCAAAGAGTCAGACTTCGGCTTAACCGGCGGCACACCAGCCAATCTGGTCTATCTTGATGGCGTCCCCGAGCACAAAATCGGCAATGAAAATTTGGTCGATGAACTGGAAGCACAAATTCGTGCCAAGGCAGCGGCCATAGAAGCCAAACTGGCTCATGAAGCTGAGCAGATAATTGCTAAAGGCTAATTTTTACAGGCTAACTGCTATCGGCTAAGGGCCAACAAATTATGAAACTTCAATCGATTCGCGGAATGAACGACTTACTTCCCGATCAGTCTCCCACTTGGCAGTACCTCGAGGGAGTGATTGGCGATGTGCTGGCGCGCTATAGCTACAGAGAGATTCGCTTCCCGATTCTCGAACAGACCGAACTGTTTAAACGTTCTATCGGTGAAGTTACCGATATAGTCGAAAAAGAAATGTACAGCTTTGAAGACCGCAACGGCGACAGTCTTAGCCTGCGCCCAGAGGGTACAGCCAGCTGTGTGCGCGCCTGTAATCAAAATGGCTTGCTTCACAATCAGATACAGCGACTCTGGTATACAGGTCCCATGTTCCGTCACGAACGCCCTCAGAAGGGTCGCCTGCGTCAGTTTCATCAGGTCGGCGTCGAAGCCTTTGGTCTAAACGGCCCGGATATAGATGCCGAGCTGCTGCTGATTACAGCGCGACTCTGGCAAGCTCTAAAAATTGATCAGGCAGTAACCCTGCAGATCAATTCTCTGGGCACATCTGCCGACCGTAAAGTCTATCGCGCTGCACTGGTAGACTATCTCAGTGCTCGTCACGACCAGCTCGATGAAGACAGCCAACGTCGACTGCATTCCAACCCCATGCGTATTCTGGACAGTAAAAATGCCGATACCCAGGCACTGCTAAACGATGCACCGGTTCTGCAGGACTATATAGACAGCGAATCCAAAGACCATTTTCAGCAGTTCCGCGCCATGCTCGATGCCGCTGGTATTAACTACGAAGTTAACCCCCGTTTAGTGCGCGGTCTGGATTATTATTCAAAGACTGTTTTCGAATGGGTTACCAGCAGTCTCGGTGCTCAGGGAACAGTCTGTGCCGGCGGTCGCTACGATGGCCTAGTTGAACAGCTCGGCGGCAAACCCTGCCCCGGAGTTGGCTTTGCTATGGGCATGGAAAGGCTGGTGCTGCTGCTTGACGAGTTGGGCGTAGTGCCGGATAGTGTCGGCCAGACTGTGGATCTGTATCTGGTTGCCGTGGGTGATGTGGGCAAACAGGCGTTAGTGCTCGGAGAAAATCTGCGCACTCACTGTCCAACCCTGCGCTTGCAGACTAACTGCGGTGGTGGAAGTTTTAAATCGCAAATGAAAAAAGCCGATAAAAGTGGCGCCTCTATTGCCTTGATATTGGGTGAAGATGAAGCTGCAAACAATACAGTGGGGGTCAAGTTTTTGCGTCAAGACCGTCCACAAGAAACGGTTGACCAGGACCAATTGGCCAACCTAATAACTACATTAACGACTGATTGAGGAACACCTGTGGCAGACCATATTACTGAAGAAGAGCAAATCGAAGCCCTTAAGCGCTGGTGGGACGAGAATGGCAAACAGGTCGTTCTGGCTATAGTACTCACTGTTGGCGGTTATTTTGGCTGGCAAGCCTGGACCGACCATCAGGATGATCAAGCCGCAGCAGCCTCGCTGGTATATCAAGAGATGCTGGATAATATGGGCGGTGCAGCGGCCGGAGATGTACTGGGCGCAGACAAGCAGGCTGAGATTAGTCAGCTGGCAGAAACACTCAAGCAGGATTACAGCAACACGCAGTACGCTTTTTATGCCGCGCTGATCAAAGCCAAACTGGCAGTTGAAAGTACTGATTTAACGGCTGCCGCCGTTGAACTGCAGTGGGCGATGGACAATGCCGACGAAGCTGTAAACGAGAATATTGCACGCTTGAGACTGGCGCGAGTTGAAGCCGCCGCCGGGAATCTAGATACAGCTCTGCAGTTAGTGCAGGGTGTTGACGCTGGAGAATTAAAGTCAGTCTTCGACGAAGCCAAAGGTGATTTCTATCAGCAGCAGGGTAACGCTGGTGCGGCTTACACAGCCTACGAAGCAGCCATGATGAGCATTGATGCGGGCAACAGCTCTGCGAGTCAGCTACTGCAGCTGAAGATCAGTCAAGTAAAGCCGGTGATGCCTAAAGCTGTTGAAGTAGAAGACACTTTTGAAACAGAGGAATCTGTGCAACAGGACGACGCCTCATGAAAAAACTTAATTTATTACTCTGCGCATTATTGATCTCAGGCTGTAGTTGGTTTGGTGGCGACGACGAAGACGAAATAAAGCCAGCAGAATTGGTTAAATTCGAACAGCAGGTAAAAATTAAGAAGCAGTGGTCAACAAAAGTTGGCGGCGGCAACAAGCAGTTTTGGACCAGTCTCCGTCCTGCCGCGAACGGCGAAACAGTGTTTGCCGCTGATCACGAAGGCAAAGTCAGCGCCATTGATATAGCGTCGGGCAAGCGTCTCTGGAGTACCGAGCTAGATGTCTCGATCTCCGGAGGTGTTGGTTATGGTTCAGGGCAGGTTATGGTTGGCAGTATTGAAGGTGAAGTCTACGTATTGAGTGCTGCAGACGGCTCAGTAATTTGGACTGCCACTGTAAGCTCGGAAATTTTGGCTAGCCCTCAGAGTAATGGCGAGGTAGTTGCGGTACAGACTATAGATAACCAGCTGTTTGCCTTTGATGCAAAAACTGGCGATGCCCTGTGGCAGCATGAGGACGATGCACCTCTGCTCACAGTGCGCGGCACCAGCACCGCCCTAGTCACCGATAGAATGATCTTGGTCGGTTTTGACTCAGGCAAATTAATTGCCTTTAACCCCGAAAATGGGTCATTGATTTGGGAGTCTCGTCTGGCACTGCCAAAAGGTCGTACCGACCTAGAGCGCATGGTTGATGTCGACGGCGAAGCCTTGCTCGTTGATGATGTGATCTATGCAGTGACCTATCAGGGTCGCTTGGGTGCTATAGCTCGCGGTACCGGCAGAAGCCTGTGGTTCCAAGATGGTTCGTCGCACAGCTCACCGGCCTATAGCAGTGGTCAGGTTTTTGTCAGCGAAGCGGACAGCACAGTGCGCGCTTTCAATTCCGGTAGCGGACAGGTTATCTGGAGCAATGATCAGCTATTTTTACGTCGTGTCACTGGCCCTGCAGCACTAGCCGGTTATATGGCCGTGGCTGATGCCGAAGGCTACCTGCACCTGCTCAACACCGAAGACGGCAGCTTTGTTGCTCGCACCAAAGTCGATGGCAGTGGCGTCAGTGCCCCTATGTTGACCGTTGGTGACAGTTTGATTGTTCAGTCCAACAGTGGCTCCCTGAGCGCATTTAAAATTCAGTAACAGTCTGTCGATTGATCCAAAAGCCTCCACTGCGGTAGTTCATTTTTGATGGCCCGGGCAGTGGAGAGCCTTTTCTGTTTTATCTTGATCTTTTCTCTTGATCTATTCGCTTCATCTATTCTATTTATCTATAGCCAGCTTGTATTCGCGTCCACAGGGATCACTCTATGATTCAACTCAACAGCAATAAACTCAAACAGGCCGAGGCACACTTTTTGTCCCGTTATCCCGGCGGCTTTGCCGATCCGGAAATGATCAAAATTGGCAAGCGCCATCCCATGGAAAAAATGACCACCATGGCCCATGAGAGCTTCAGTACCAGAGCGCGAAAAAATATCGCCCAGTACACTGA
>CAWLBR010000041.1:0-16176 GCA_963855085.1 Gammaproteobacteria bacterium | reverse complement strand
GCAAGGGTATGGTCAGGGTCTATTTGCACCCAACATTCAACGTGGTTGCCAAAACAAAAACTGAGATCCCTCGTCGCTACGCTCTGTCGGGATGACAGGTTTGGTAGCTCTGTCGGGATGACAGGTTTGGTAGCTCTGTCGGGATGGCATTAACGATAACGATGCCACGACAATCGATTCGATTTCTCAGCTGTACTACAATAATTCAGATAGACCCTGGGCATACCCTTGCGATTAATCAGGGCCCGCTTATGAATGCCAATATTTTCAGAAAAAGAGAGCAGCTGTCTGAGCGCCAGCGAGTTGTGCGAACGCTGAAAATATTGGCATCCATGGGACCGATCACAGGGGTATGCTCAGGGTCTATTTGCACCCAACCCACCGGCAAAAAACAAACCAACACCACCCTCCGGACTCAGAGGTTCAACAGCACGAGTCTCATCAAACCAAATATATTCATCAAACTGCTGCGGCAAACAGGTATAAAAGTAATGATTCTGCAGCTCGTTCTCAGGCAGATATATAGCCCCCACCGACCGCTCCAACCGTTCAGCCAAAAGTCGCTTGCGCAGAGCCGGTTTGATCGGCTTACTCAGGGGCAACAAAAAATTATCCGCCGCGACCCTGTGACAGAGCCCTTCGTAACTGTCTCTGTCTGCTGACTTCAGCTGCTTAATCTCCATTGGCCCACCCCACTCCGAGGCCGCTACCAAGCTGCCATGATCGGCACCAAGGCCAATAGAATAGGCACTACCTCGATATTGCTCACGCACTAACTGGCCAATATTAAACTCACCCCGAGCACTCATCTGAGTGGCTCTAGCATCCCCTATATGAGAGTTGTGCCCCCAGATAATCACCTTGCTGTCTTTACCATGAAAGCTGAGTATCGATTGCAGAGTGTCAAACATATGCTGGTCGCGCTGACTCCAGGAATTTTGCTCAGCATAATAAAGGGTCTTGTAATAGCCCTCCGCCTCAGCGATTAAACGCCGGTTCTGCTCAGTACTGAAGTACCGCTGGCCATCCGCATGGGCATAATTGAGCCGCGACTTTAAGCGATTACGGAGAATCCCCAGCACCTCTTTTTCATACTTTTTATATTGCTTGGTCAATCTCGCCTGACCATAGATTGTTGGATCTTTGGCCCAGGGTGTCAGACAGCCATAGCGCACCCGAGCCTGCTGTGCTGTGGTTGAGTCGACGTTATCCAGATAGGCCAATACTGCGTCAATGGAAGCATTAAGGCTGTATAAATCGAGTCCATAGAATCCGATACTGTGGCCATTATCAGCAAAGGTGGCGTTGTATTCTTGCAGCCATTGAGTGAACTTAAGCATTGATTGATTGGCCCAGATCCAGCTGGGAAAACGGCTAAAAGGTGCATTTTTTAAACGCGGATCCGGGGAAGTGCCATGAATATAATGGTTAATATAATTGGCATCCGGCCAGTCGGCTTCAACGGCAACTATATTGAAACCTTTCTTCTCAATAAGCTCCTGGCTAATACGTGCGCGCATCTCGCAAAACTCGGCGCTGCCATGGCTGGATTCACCTAAAAGTACAACAGAACTGTCGCCAATGCGCTGTAATAGTTTGTCGAGATTCGCTTCTGTTGGCGAACTGAAATGCTCGCTGCTCTGATAGATTAACTCTTCGGCGCTAATGCTAATCGCCGCTTTTAGGTTGCGCTTAGGACGCTCTTCTTCCCAACCCGAGGCGCCGATCAGAGGCACAAAATGCACGCTGCCGAGATCCTCTTGCTGATATTCCTCTTCACTGATACGGCGGATACGCAATAGACTCTGGCACTGTATTTCACTGCCCACGGGAATCACCAAGCGGCCACCAATGGCTAGTTGCTGTAACAGTTCTTGGGGAATTTCTGGGCCGCCGGCGGCCACCACAATGGCATCAAATGGCGCTTTGCTGGGCCAGCCCAATGTGCCATCACCAAAAAGAACCTGAACGTTTTCATATGCCTGCGCCAGAAGACGTTGCCGAGCACTGTCGGCGAGTATCTTGTGCCGTTCAATGCTGTATACCTTTGCCGCGATCTTGGCGATTATCGCCGCCCCATAGCCAGAGCCTGTGCCCACCTCCAATACCCTGTCCTCAGGCTGTAACTGCAGCGCCGATGTCATGAGCGCCGCTATATAGGGCTGTGAAATGGTCTGCTGAGCAGCCAGGGGGAGAGGCGCATCATGGTAGGCAAATTCGGCCAACTCCGAAGGTACAAACTTTTCTCTTGGGACTGCGCTGAGGGCATTGAGTACCGCCTCATCACGTAACCCGCGGGCTACCATTTGATACTCAATCATCTGTCTTTTTAGCTCAGCGAAGTTGCTCATATCGTTATCCGGGAAGCAGTATTCAGTGGATCTTGATTGTTACGATTCCTGAGCGCGGAGAATTGATAGCAGTCAACAAATCAAAAAACCTTGCTACGCAAAGGCATATTTCTTTTAAAACTAAAGCTGATTGACTGTCATCAATAATTTTTCCTATTGCTAGGCTTTTAATTAGCTGAGGGCTTTTAATTAGCTGAGGGCTTTTGATGAGCTGAGGGCTTTCTAGAGGCTGAGGGCTCTCTAGAGGCTGAGGGCTTTCTAGATGCTGAGGGCTCTCTAGAGGCTGAGGGCTCTAAATAAATCTGCACAAAAAAGTAACAAAGCGAGGCTATACCCATGCCTAGAACAGACCAAAGACTCAACTCTGGCTACAACCACCGACGGCCATTCACCGCTGAATCAACCCCCCACCCACAGGTAACAACCACCTCCTATTGGACGCTTAACTATGGACAACAACAGACTCAATATCCTTATGTTTACCAACAGCTACATACCGCATGTTGGCGGTGTTGCCCGATCCGTGGAAAGTTTCGCTCAGCAATATCGAGCGTTCAACCATCGTGTCTTAATCGTCGCACCGGAATTTTTAGGTATGCCTGAAAGTGAAATAAATGTGTTCAGAGTTCCCGCTCTACAAAAATTTAATGGCAGTGATTTCTCTGTGGTGCTGCCGGTACCAAGCCTACTCAAGGACCGCATAGAGCAATTCAAACCCCATGTAGTTCATGCCCACCAGCCCTTTTTACTCGGCATTACCGCACTGCAAATTGCCCGCACTCGCAATTTACCGCTGGTTTACACCCATCACAGACTCTACGAAACACATACCCACTATGTTCCCGGAGATTCCCCTACAATGCAGCAGTTCGCTGTCGCGCTGGCAACTCAATATAGCAATCTTGCGGATCTTGTATTTGCCCCCAGCGAGAGCACTGCAAGGCTATTACAGCAGCGTGGTGTTGAGACACCGATCAATATAGTGCCAACCGGACTACAGCTGGATTACTTTGCCAATGCAAATGGTTACCATTTTCGCAAGACACAAAATATACCAGGCAAAGCATTTGTGGTGGGCCATTTGGGACGTTTGGCCGAGGAAAAAAACCTCTCATTTTTGGCCAACTCCGTGGCAGAGTTTATCGCTCGGCGTCAAACTCAACATCAGCAGCGGAAAAAGAATACTCCAAAGACCTATTTCCTGCTGATTGGGACCGGCCCTGCTGAGGATCTGGTTGCAACGATTTTCCAGCACGCGGGACTCAGCAAACAGTTGTTCAGAGCTGGAGATCTAACAGCCGGTCAGCTTGCCAATGCCTATGATGCAATGGACGTCTTTGCCTTTGCTTCAAAGAGTGAAACCCAGGGCCTGGTTATTAGCGAAGCCATGGCCTGCGGTATACCGGTGGTCGCTCTGGATGCGGCGGGAACTCGCGAACTGGTTGCAGACAAACACAATGGTCGGCTATTGCAGACTGAGTCCTACGCTGATTTCGCCGAGGCACTGCAGTGGATTGCAGATCAACCCGCACTGAATCGCTTAGCCCTATCTCATGCGGCGCGCAAAACCGCGCTGCGGCTTTCTATCGAGCAGACCGCTGATCAAGCGCTCAAGTACTACGCTCGGATAATCAGTCAACAGACTAGGCTCCAAGGCAAGACTGACCAACAGCTTAAGCAGCTGCTGCAACTGCTTAAGGCGGAGTGGGCGATTATCGAAGGCATGGCCAGCGCCGCCAATCAGTCTATCTTGGGCGGGCAAATAGAGGGCAAACACCTGACTGATCGCTAATTCTTGTCGTGGTTTGGGATTTTTGAATGCTCTGAGCATCAGGCTGTTGTAGAATTGCCGGCTTAAACTCAATGGATTGGAATTAGACATGGGCAGAGCGTACCAAAACCGTAAAGACTCAATGGCAAAGACCTCAGATGCCAAAGCCAAGGTGTACAGCAAATATGGTCGCGAGATCTATGTCTGCGCCAAAGCCGGCGGTCTCGACCCCACAGGAAACCTTGCGCTGCGCAGCCTTATCGAGCGGGCAAAAAAGGACCAGGTGCCAACCCATGTTATCGATAAAGCCATTGAAAAAGCCAAAGGTGGCGCCGGTGAAAATTTTGAATTGGCGCGCTATGAAGGCTATGGCCCGGGCAACTGCATGGTGATTATCGAGTGCTTAACCGATAACCCCAACCGTACCTTCGGCGATGTGCGCCAGTGCTTTACCAAGACTAAAACCAAGATTGGTACTCAGGGCTCAGTTAGCCATATGTTTGATCATCTGAGTATTCTGATGTTTTCCGGTCAGGACGAAGAAGCTGTGCTGGATGCCCTGCTGATGAGCGACGTAGATGTTATAGATCTAGAGAACGAAGACGGTATGTTGACAGTGTTTGCTCCCCATACTGAATCTTTTAAAGCCAAGCAGGCCCTCAGCGAAGCCTTTGGCGAGATCGACTACGAAGTGGATGAGATTCAGTTTATTGCCCAGAATACTGCACCTGTAACTGGCGATGATGTGGAAATGTTTGAGCGCTTTATGTTTATGCTCAACGACCTAGATGACGTCCAGGATATTTATCACAATGTTGAGCCGAGCTAGTTTTAAGAGCTAAGATTACGAACTAAGATTACGGGCTTTTTTTATTCGCTAAAATTACAAGTTAAGAGCACGGAATAACACCTCGCCGCCTTCTCAGCGGCGAGTGAGTAAAAAGATTAATCGCTAATACCAAGTGCTCTGACAATCACAGTGCGAGTATCAGCAGGATCAATCACTGCATCAATCTCCAAATGAGCCGCCGCTTCGGTGGCTTTACCCTTCTGGTACATACTATCAACCAACTTATTAAATAAGGCTTCCCGAGCAGCCTCATCGGTCTCTGCAGCCAGTTCCTTTTTAAAGCCCAAGCGCACTGCCCCCTCAAGTCCCATGGCGCCAAATTCACCGGCCGGCCATGCAGCGCTATAGCGCGGATGATGAAAGCTGCCACCGGCCATGGCCATGGCTCCCAAGCCATAGCCCTTGCGTAGAAAAATCGTTACCAGTGGCACGCTGATTTTGGCGCCGGCGATAAACAGTTTTGCCATGCGCCGCACAGCAGCCTGCTCTTCACTGGCCGGACCAACCATAAAGCCCGGTGTGTCACAGAGCGATAACAGAGGGATCGAGAATTGATCGCAGAGACTGATAAAACGCGCGGCTTTATCTGCGGCCTCGGCGTCAATCGCACCGCCCAATACTCTGCAGTCATTGGCTATTAAGCCCATGGCCACACCTTCAATGCGAATAAAGCCGGTGACAATGCCAGGGCCGTAGGGCTGAGATAATTCAGTAAAGCTATCAGTGTCCACAAGGCCCTCAATGATCGAACGGATATCGTAAACAAAGCGTCGATCTAGGGGCATCATCTTGCGCAGCTCAGCTTGATCAGCGCAGTCCCAAGATTGTTTATCCCCTTGAAAATAACCTAGGCATTGCTGTGCTAAATAGGTGGCATGGGACTCGTTATCCGCCACCAGATCGACCACACCATTTTCAGTTTGAATATCAATTGGCCCAATCTCTATGGGTGCAAAACTACCCAGTCCACCGCCCTCGATCATCGCCGGGCCAGCCATACCGATCCATGAGGTTTTTGTGGCAATACGAATATCCGCGCAGCCAAACAGTGCGGCGTTACCGGCAAAGCAGTAGCCATTGTTCACCGCAATTAATGGCACCTGGCCGCTGAGACTGGCCCAGCGAGCGAAGGTCGGCACATCTAAGCCAGCAATCTGGGTTTTAACATCAGTATCTCCGGGTCGTCCGCCGCCACCCTCGGTGTACATCACCACTGGCAGGCTGGTCTTGCCAGCCTGATCCAATATTCGATCAATTTTTTTATGGTGAAAATAACCCTGAGTTCCGGCTAGCACCGAGTAGTCGTTGACGATCACCGCGACCTGACTGGCCTGAGCGCCAAATTCAGCACTGTTAATCGTTGCAAGACCGGTTATCACGCCATCTGCGGGCGTCTCAACCTTTAAAGATTCGGCATCTTTACGATCGCGTTGAGCCGCAACGGCAAGCTGACCGTATTCAATAAAAGAGTCGCTATCACAGAGATCGGTGACATTTTCACGGGCGCTGCGATAGCCCTTTTTATGTCGGCGTTGCACCGCATCAGGCCGCATCGTATCGGATGAATAGGCTAGTTGAGTTTGAAGTTCTTCAAGTAAGTTACTAGGGGCTGGTTGTTCTGCGGCTTTCTGCTTGGTGGACTCAGAGATTGCACTGGCAGCCTTAATTTCTAACAGTAGCTGTCCCGCCTGAATGGTATCGCCGCTGGCGACCAGAATAGCTGTAATTACAGCGTCTTCAGGTGCAGTTAACAGGGTCTGCATCTTCATGGATTCGAGATTGACCAACGGCTGGCCTTTCGCCACTGGGTCTCCAAGTTTAACGTCGACGCTAATCACCGCTGCCGCCAGTGGGGAAGTAATCTGCAAGGCTGGATTGTTCACAGTGTTGAATATCCTTTTTTTTCGCGCGCTTTGGCACTTTTATTATTATTTATTGCAGCGCTTACAGAGTGCCACAATGGATTCAGTGAGTGGTAATAGAGTTCAAGTGTAAGTGAGGCAGCAGAGCAATCGCAACTTTATCCTTGGGCTGCTGCGTAAAGCGCGCTTAGTCTTTAATGAATGAATTATCATTTATAACTAACGTTTGAAGTACTGCTGTTCTATAATTTTTTTGTACTAACGGGCGTTTTTGTTCAGCCCAATATTTATACAGTTTATATCGGGTTACAGTGCCACTCAGCGATCCTATTGTCATATGTGACAGCGATACTACTGATGGATACCAGCGCCGAGAGCACACAATCTATAAAGAAAACCATCTATAAAGAAAACCATCTAAAGGAGCAGTACATGAAGTCAGACCAAGAAAGAGTCTTTGTCGTGGTAGACCCTACCGCCAGCGAGCATATAGCCCTGCAGCGCGCCATTATTACAGCACGCTTCCGCACGACTGCCCCTACTCTCTATGTGTTTGTTGCTGTAGATAGCGAAAGCATCGACACTCGAGCCACCAATGACTCTCTGTTTAAAAACAGCCAGTGGTTTGAAGACGAGATCCACGCACCCCTAAAGAAAGAAGGACTGGATTATCAGATCGAAATTTCTTGGTCCAGCGAATGGCAGCGTTCGATACTTAAATCCGCCAACCGTTTTGGCGCCGATATGATCTTGCTGCCGATCCAGAAGAAGAAAAAACATACTCTGCGACTGACCTTTTCCGAGTCAAAGTGGAAAGTCCTCAAGAAAGCCACCTGCCCGGTTATTCTGGTGCGCCCAGGTGCTGCCGAACAGCGTAAAATCATTTTGGCCGCGGTTAACTTTCAGGCCATTGGCGAACAACAGAGGCTCTTGAATGCCAATGTCCTCACTCGCGGAAAATGGCTTGCAGAGAACTATGGTGCCGAACTGCATGTGGTCAATGCCTGGAAAGATTCGATGAATTATCCCGACCGCGGCAAGTTGGCCAAAGAGACTGGTCTGCCGTCAAAGAATATTCACGTAGTGCCGGGCTATACAGATGAAGCTGTCGCTAAGACAGTCAAAGAGATTGATGCCGATCTCGTGATTATGGGCACCTTGGGACAGACTGGACAAACAGATACGCGCAGAGGCAATACAGCTGAGCGGGTTATTTCAGGACTGGATGTGGATGTGGTTGTGGTCAATACCGAGTACCAGAGCTAAGACCGCTCTCCGTACTCAAATACAGAGCTGTCAATCCTTTGCTGGAGCGACAGCTTTTTTTTAAGCGGTAAATTGAAGCTCGTAATCTGAAATAAGTCTCTATAGCAGGATAATCAGCGCCGATAGCGCCAGACCAAAGGCCAACCCAAAGAGAAACCCAGCAGTAAAACTGCCCTTTCTCAATACCCCCAGAGCACGTCCAATGATAGAGCCCGGTGATCTAGAGGCACTGGCTGCTATATCATCCGAGCGGCGTTGAGCGGCAAAAGTCTTCTCAAGGCGGCTGATCTCATCATCGGCCCAGGGTTCGAGATTTTTCAGTGCACTTCGGGTTTTGTCCCTGGTGGGCTTCTCAGACATCCATTAAAACAAATTCAGTTAAGGCTTTTTCAGTTTGCCCCTTGGCGCAATCGAGATGGGTGGCTATCACTGCCTCGGAGGCATCAAGCTGTAACGCAATTTCAGCGGTCGGCAAGTTTTTGAACTCGTGTAGCAGATAGATATAACGGGTCTTTTCCGGCAATTGGGCAATACTTTCTTTTAAGGTCTCACGCTTTAGCTCTTCGAGCAGCACGCGGTAAGCACAGCTGTCCTGAGTTAAGAGTCGTGCAGATTTTTCTTTGTAGCCGTAGTACTGAGTATCCATCTTGCGCTTGCGCAGCACATTTAATGCCAGCCGCACAGCCATACTAAATAGATAGTGGCGCAGATCGCCAACATCCTGATTGTGTTTAATTCGCAGTAACTTGAGATAGGCATCCTGAGCCAGTGCTTCGGCGCCCTCTTCGTCTCCCAGCTTGCGCACCAGCAGGCGGCGCAACTCATTGGAGGTGTCTTTGTATAGTTGATCGACTTCAGCCTGTGTTATACCCGCGCCTGCGGCTGTCATATCCAAAATAAGTCCCTCTATTTCGAGCCTATCGCGATCCAACAGAATGCTTCCATCTGCTGGCAGATCCATATGCTCTAAATCTTGCTGTTTATGACTCACCTTGTCACCTATACATCCGTTTTCTAACCTCGATCCTGAGGTTAGCATTTACCTAATAATCCTTATTATGGCTTGCCCTATTTGTCAGCTAACGCTGCTAACGAACAACGTGCTGACGGGCATACTCTATAAGACTCCAAAACGGCCTTAGTCCCCACCTTATTGAAAAACTTTTTATTGACCATATTGGTTGCAAACACAGTTGCGAGTGCTCAGGCAGGACCATATCTGGTCTACTATAAAACCAAACTAGCCTTAAATTTTAGCCGACAGGGAGGTCGTTGTGCCCAATCCAGACAACCAACTCAGACGCTCGTTAACCTTGCCTATGCTGATTCTCTATGGCCTAGGCACAACCATTGGCGGCGGCATCTACGCCCTTGTGGGCAAGGTTGCGGCCCGCGCCGGTATGCTCGCTCCACTGTCCTTTGTCGCCGCCGCCTTACTCTCGGCCTTTACTGCCCTAGCCTTCGCGGAGCTCTCCAGCCGCTATCCCAAGAGCGCCGGCGAAGCGGTCTATGTACAAGAGGCCTTTAAT
Organism: Gammaproteobacteria bacterium; assembly: GCA_963855085.1. Taxonomy (GTDB): domain Bacteria; phylum Pseudomonadota; class Gammaproteobacteria; order Pseudomonadales; family Porticoccaceae; genus HTCC2207. The sequence continues at coordinate 6,547 of CAWLBR010000041.1, read as the reverse complement.
AAAAAGAATCTGACAGTCATTATTGGGGTTCTTGTGGTACTCAATGGCTGTATTTCAGCCGCTGCACTGGCCAATGGCTTTGTTGGCTACCTTCAGGTATTTGTGCCGATTCCAGACTGGATCGCCATTATCGCGGTCACCGCAGCCCTTGGACTGCTGGCGATTTGGGGCATAGGCCAGTCAGTCATAACCGCCGCAGTGATCACAGTAATCGAAATAGTCGGTTTGATACTGATCGTCTGGGTCACGAGAAGTGACCTAGCCACCTTTCCTCTGCGCCTTAATGAATTCAATCCGGGGCTTAACAGCACAATGTGGCTGGGGATTCTCAGTGGATCCTTTCTCGCTTTTTATGCCTTTATTGGCTTTGAGGATATGGTGAATGTTGCTGAGGAGGTTGTGGACGTGGAGAAAAATTTGCCCACGGCGATAATTATCACCCTAGTGCTAACCACATTGATTTACTGCTTGGTGACACTCGCCGCGGTGTTGAGCGTGGCCCCAGAACAGCTCGGCCAACAGAGCGCACCGCTAACCTATATCTATGCCTCTAAAACCGGAACCGACGCTACAGTGATTAGCCTGATCAGTCTTTTAGCCATTGTTAATGGAGGTCTGATACAGATGATTATGGCCTCCCGGGTTTTGTATGGCATGAGCCGTCAGTCACTGATTCCCGCCCAATTAAGCTTTATGGCGGATATCAATCCACACACTCAAACGCCGATCAAAGCCACGCTTTTGGTTATGCTATTGGTGTCTGTTTTGGCCCTGAGTTACGCCATTGAAAGTCTCGCCGAAACCACTTCGCTAATGATTTTGGTCATAGCAGTGGTAGTCAATACGGCGCTGGTTCGGATCAAATTGAAGGCTGGAGAACAGTCAGAGACAAAGGGAATTCGGGTGCCCATAGCTGTACCTATTATTGGGCTGATAATCAGCTTTGGCTTTGCCATAATGATTGCAATAGATTTGACAAAGTAAATTAAATCAGTATGTTATCGCGATAATATAATCTATATTCGAGAAGTAATATTGACTGTTCTACCAGTTATCGCGCAGCGAGCGCAGCTTAATAAACACCTCTTTATCGGTTGCATTCACAGAGCCTAAACCCTCGCGAATCTGTGCATTGGCCAAACGGAAGAAGCTGTTAAATTCCCGCTCATCACCTATGCAAGTAACCAGAGGAGCCACAGTAGGATCCGCAGCCATAACCCGAGGCAACCAGGCCTGAGCTTGCTGATTGTCCGGCTCCACACTAAGTGTAAAGCGCAGATTATTCTCCAGATAGTCATGGCCGGGATAGACAAGCACATTGTTAGCGAGACTGTGAAATTGCTCAGAGATAGTCTTATACAGCGAATCAACATCGCCACCGCGACAGTGCCCCACGCCAGCATTAAATAATGTGTCACCAGTAAAAACTGCCACTGCTGTGCCCTGCTCAAGTACCAGAAAACACAGATGAGCATAGGTATGACCCGGCGTATCCAACACCCGCAACTGAGCGCCAGAATCTAGATCAATCAGCTCACCAACAGATAGCATACGACTCAAGCCGGGAACCTTTCCCTGACCATTACTGTGCGCCCAAACCTCGCAGCCGTGTTCGGCCACCAGCTCGGGATTACCTTGAATATGGTCCCAGTGTTCGTGAGTGTTGATAATCGCCTGCAGGCTAAGCTGCTTGTCCCGCAACAGTTTGTTGACCTCAGTAGCATCCCAGGGGTCGATAACCAGCGCAGAGCCATCGTCTAACTCGATTAGATAGGTGAAGTTACGCAATACACTTTCAGTGTAGACCTGGTGAATTCTCATAGTCGCCTCGGGAGATCATTTACGCTTAAATAACAGCACAGTTGCGAGTGTACCCGCTCAACAATCGATTGTCCGCTGCAAAGTACTTATGGCTAAATCCCATGCCTAGGAGGAAAGGATTGGTGGTACAGTTTTCGACGACTTGTTTTAACGACTTGTTTTAACGACTTGTTTTAACGAGCTGCTTTATGTGGCATCCCCTCTACCAGAACGGCAGCGCAGCCCAAATCTTGGACTCTATTTAAGGCAGCACTTTCAGCAGATAAGGACTGACGCACCAACTGAGCGATAATGTCCGGCTGATCATTTTGCGGGTAATGCGAGGCACAGGGCAGGCGCCAATAGGAAGAGGCAGCGTCTCTATTGCGCAAATAGTTCTCCCATACAAAATCGGCAATCTCTGTTTTCGCAATCGGGTCTAGCTCACCCCAGATGAGCGTTGTGGGTATCTCGCTGCGACTCAGGGTCTGCAGCCAGGTTTTTTCAAGTTTGCGCCGATCCTCAAGATATCTGAGGGTTTTCGGAAATACCGTAGTACCGCCCTGGTACTTAAACGTAGACGACATATTCAACTGTTCTTGCTGTGTTAGCTCAGGTGAATAAACCTTGGCCAATCCCGCTGTGAATCGCTCAGGGGTTAAAATAAAGCGCGTCATAAACTGACCAAACCCTGGCAGGATCAAATATTTCTGGGCAGCGGATAACTCGGCCAAAGGAAGATATATACCACCGTTAAGAATGAAATGATGATCTATCTGATAAGCGGCTGAGCCTGTCTGTTGATAGAGACTAAGAAACGCAAAGCCAACGCTATCGCCTTTGTCATGGGTGAACAGGGTAAATCTGCTGAGGCCCAAAATCTCTCGAATAAAGTAATCCACAAGCAGAGCATCATCGGGAATCGAGTAGCGATAGCCTCCCTTAGGCTTATCAGAAAAACCATATCCTGGCGTATCTATAACCGCGATATAGTAGTCTTTTTCTAACTCGCCAATAAGCGCCTTAAAATCATAACTACTGGTTGGCCAGCCATGAATCATAATGATGGCGGGATGATCACTATTGCCGAATGTGCGGTAAAAAATATTGAGTTCAGGTAATTGACTGTTTTCAGACTGGTTCGATTGCCAAGGAAAATAGGATCCACCACGACCCCATGATTCCGCATCGGGCCCAGCATCCGGATTACTGTTATAAAACTCCCCAATATTACTGGAGTTATCCAAGGGGTTCCATAGCGCATAAATCGCCGCTGATAGGACAACTGCTAAGACAATTACGCTAAATGAAATCACAATAGTTTTAATACTGGGATATCTGAACATTTTCCAACTCCGCTGCTGTGCTTTTTTGTAAAACGCCAAAAACTAAAGTCCCTGGGACATTTAAAACGGGTCAATCGCTCGGCGCCTGATTCGTTTGACTCTATTTGCACTGTCATAGCAACTTTTCTAGTTATGGCTTGGCGTGAGAATAGAGACATCCTGCGCATCTTGAATACCGACATCTTGAATACCGACATCTTGAATACCGACATCTTTAATAACCTCGGCACTGGATGCAGCAATAATCGCCCTGAACAGTTTGAACTGCTCGGGGGGCGACACACCGCCGTAACGGCTGCCAGCGGCGGTTTGTGCAATCACTGCATTGCGTTTTAGATCTATCCACAACACCTGATCAAATCCTCCAAGTGCCATAAACTCGCCGTCATAATCCTGTGGAATCCAGAACTGTCGCGAGTAACCCTGGTGAGCATAGAAGCTGTCGGGAGCAGGCTCTTGAAAACTAGCGTTGGGTTTACTGACGCCGTCTAGCCAGCCGTAGGTAAAGCGAGAGCCGCTATTCTCCTCGCCCTCTTGAATACCATAAGGGACGCCGTTCTCGAGATAAACCTGCCCCAGTTGCGCCAGTTCCAGGAGACGCATACTGACGCCAGCATGGCCCCAGGAGGTACCTTTTTCACCCGCAGGACTAATCACCCAAAATGCTTCGCCACCAAAGCCGAAGGGCTTCCAGAGTTTGTCTTCCACCAGCTGTGCCCAGGTGACACTGCCCCCGTAGCTCTCGGCGTAGGCCCCTCGGAGCACAGCAGAAATCACATGGGTATCGGGGAAGCGATAACGAAACTCGACACCGGGCGGCGTCAGCCGGGCCATGCCGGCTGCCACGTCATCCATATCCAACTGCCGCGCGGTGAGGTCAAAATAGGTTTTTATCCACAGTGAGATTGGCCCCCATTTATTCTCAGGGCCAAAATTAATACCCGAGGACATCATCGCAATATGGCGTATAGAGGTGTCACCATAAGCCGTGCCTTCAAAACGCGGCGCATAGGTTGCCACGGTATCATCAAGGCTTTTGATCACCCCTTCTTTTAGGGCTAGACCCAGAATGGTCACGGTATAGCTCTTGGCTATCGACCACACCATATTGCGTGTCTCAGGGGTTGAACCATTGGCGTGATGCTCGTAAGCGATAGCACCGTCCTGCAACAGCATAAATCCGGTGACGCCGGTCTGCGCCATATAGTCTTGCAGGGTTTTCTGTTGCCCTTCCCACTCGTAGGTGACGTTCAAATCCTGTATTGCGCGAGGCCACTGTCGAGGGGACTCTGACGGCGCTATACGTCGACTTGGAAGCACTTTATGAAAGTTAGCAAACCACTGGGCCTCGGTATGAGAGGAGCGGAACGCGACAATCTTGTAGGGCGAGTAATCGGACCATGGACGGAAAAACCATAGTGCCAGTACAACTAACAGGCCGCTAAAGACTGTGAAACCAATCTTCAATTCCTTTTTCATCGCTCAGCTCCTGAGGGCCTTGGAATAATAACCTGACTCACAGTGCCGGCAACCGCTTCGACTTCTTCGCGCTCGATAGGCGCCGCCCCCTGCAACTTAGCTTCGTCACTCAACCTTAAAAAATTAGGCACTAGATATTTTTTAATTATTGTTTTCATATTCTGATCTGCACCTAGGAGGTGGTGAATATCTGGTTTAAATCCACTATTTAGACTGCGGCTGCATACCATTAAATACTGCCATATACTTTATTAGACAAGACTCTATTAATTGATTCAACATTACCGCATAATTAATGCCATTACAATATGAAAGTGCGTACGTTAGATTCCGTATCACCACACACACAAAGCACTATCAGCCCCCAGCAGGCTGGATTTAAGAGGAAATTATTATGGTTCGTTTAGTCGATCTGCCAAAATGGGAACAAGAGCATCTTTTGATCAAATGTGGCCCTCCCCTGGGACCTACAGCCTGGGTTCAGAATTCAAAACCTTTGCGTCAAAAGCGCATTGCGCTGATTACCACGGCGGGGCTCTACCTTCGCGGAGACGAGTCTTTTGCCTGGGGCGATTCAACCTATAGGGCCCTGCCAGGAGACGAAGATGCAGGCAACTATGTCATGGGGCAGAGTTCGGCCAATTTTGACCGCAGTGGCTTTCAGGCAGATGTAAACGTAGTATTTCCTCTGGACCGATTCAAAGAGCTTGTTTCTGACAAGACAATTAGCTCTCTCGCCTCGTTCCACTACAGCTTTGTTGGGGCCGGCTTGTTGCCCCAACAATATGAATCTTCGGTAAGATCACTGGCGAAAATTCTCAAGCGAGACCAGGTAGATGCCGTTTTCATTACACCGGTTTGCTCAAATTGCACCCAGTCTGCCAGCGCCATTGCCTATTACCTAGAGTCCGAAGGTGTTATGACCACTACCATTGGTCTGGTGCGTGAGATCGGCGTCTCTATGCAGCCACCGCGAATGCTGTGGACCTCGTTCCCTTTGGGACACCCGCTGGGTAAGCCCAATGATGCAGAGTTTCAGCATCAGGTTATCCGCCATGCCCTGGACTTGCTAGAGCGATCAGAGCCTCCCGTACTAGAGGATTTCCCGCTGGATGTTCCTTACGTCGATGTCATCGATGTGCCTCCCTGCTCGATTACTTTTACCAAACCCAAGATCGACGCCACCACCTTTAATGCCAGATTGCACAATGAACTGCTGTCACTGAGACCCTGGTATGACTTAAACAAGCGCAAGCACGGCAGAACCACCGTAGGCCATAGCGATTGCAGCATCGAAGAGATCCTTACCGGCCTGGCACTGTGGCTTGATAACCCCGACGGGCCGTTTGTCGATCTAGAATGGTTTAGGCTGGCAATACTCGACGCCAAGGCATTTTACAGTGAGGCGCTGATGGCGCAGCCGGGCGATATAGAAGTCAGGCAGGTGGAAGCCCAGATGTGGAATGAGACGGCACTTGGTGAAGCACTAAAAAGCTATTATAAGTATTTCGAGAAAGACCCGAGACTGGCTGCAGTATGTACGGCAATTGCACCTAGACAGGCTATTTTCACCTCAACCCATGAGTGGGAGCCGGGGTTTGCCGAAGAGACCTTGAGGCGTCGAGGGCAATTGGATAGTAAACCTGGGAAATAGGATTTCCCCAAAGAGATCAAATCAGTATTGCCGAGCCAGCCAAATCATCTTCTTTGACAAGAACAGCCTTTTACGGAATAACAATTACACTGACGGGCCTGATTAACTAGCAGCAGGCAGGGGGACCCTGCTAATAGATTAATCAAGGTATTTGTTGGTCAATTCCGTCAATTACCCTGTTAACTATCTTGCAGGCAATCCATGGACCATGGTTAGGAACTGCATTTCTGTACCTGCACGACGGTGCTCTGCAATCGCCTGATACTCT
>CAWLBR010000040.1:0-16226 GCA_963855085.1 Gammaproteobacteria bacterium | reverse complement strand
TCGATAAAATCTTTGACCACCGGCAGGGCGACGTCCGCCTCCAGCAGCGCCATGCGCACTTCACGTAAGGTGTCCTGAATGTTGGCTTCGCTGAGGCTGGCTTTACCGGATATTTTTTTAAGACTATCGGATAGCCGATCGCTGAGATTTTCAAACATTGCCATGAGGATTTTTTCCGACTATTTATAGATGCGAATCATTATAGCAATTAATTGCCGCAACTCTTCACCCAGCTGCTTGAATATGCCACACTCTTTTCAAATTATTAGCGACTCTCATGTAATGACCAGCCTTCTTGCCAGTGCAGCAATCGCGATATACCTCTTAGCTTTTGGCTATCAGGTTCTGCAGCTGCGCAAACAGATCAATACTCCAAGCCTAGTTCTTCAGTTAGTGACGGCCTTGGCGATTGTGCTGCATAGCCAGGCAGTGGCGGATTTTCTGTTCAGCTCAGAGGGCTTAGATCTCAGCCTACTGAAAATTTTTGCGCTGATTTCATTGATCATCAATGTGGTAGTGTTTTGTAGCGGGCTAAAGAAACCTATACACAGCCTCAATCTTTTTCTGTTTCCGATTTCGGCGGCGACCATTGCTGCGGCTCTGATCAGTTCAAGCACCAAAACTGCAGTAGTGCTGGCGCCGAGCATGCAACTCCATGTGCTGCTCTCTATACTGGCCTATAGCCTGCTTGCTATAGCGGCTCTGCAAGCGGCTCTGATGGGCTATCAGAACTGGCAGCTGAAACATAAGCACCAGAACTTGCTGATGCGCACCTTCCCGCCACTCCAGAGTATGGAAGCCCTTTTGTTTGAGCTGATTTGGGCTGGCGAATTAATACTCACTCTATCCCTGCTCAGCGGATTTATTTTCTATGAGGATTTTTTCGCTCAGAAGCTATTACACAAAGTGGTGTTTAGCCTCGTGGCTTGGGCTTTCTTTGGCGTTCTACTCTGGGGCAGGCAGATGCAAGGCTGGCGTGGTAAGACAGCCATACGCTGGACCTGGGCCGGCTTTATCGCCATAGGTTTAGGCTATGTGGGCAGCAAGGTGGCTCTGGAATTCCTGCTGGTATAAGCCAACCCTCTTAATTGCAGTCAGCCTTGGGTGCAAAACTCTATTGCTAAAACCAAAAAACTACTTCAACATGATCGGCCCGTTTCTTAAAGGCTTTTAATTCTTGGACGTTTCCGAATCGTCGATGCTGTGGTTAGCACTCTTTATACTTCTACTTCTGTCTGCATTTTTCTCCGGCTCTGAAACCGGTATGATGTCGCTCAATCGCTATAGATTGAGACATCAACGCAAGAAAAGCGCTGGTGCCCGCCGTGCAGCAAAATTACTCGCCACCCCCGACCGCCTGATCGGTCTGATTTTGATTGGCAATAATGCGGTGAATATTCTCGCGGCGATTATCGCCAATGCCCTGGCAATTATTTATGTAGGCGAAGCTGCGGCGCCCTGGGTGGCGACGGCTACACTCACTATTATGGTGCTGGTTTTTGCCGAGGTCACACCTAAGACCATTGCTGCGCAGAATCCCGAGTGGTTTGCCTTTAAAACCAGCCATATCCTCAAACCACTGCTGACCATTTTCTGGCCACTGGTGTGGGCAATTAACAAGCTCACCAACGGGCTAGTTAAGCTGCTTGGCTTCGACCCCAACTCCTCACGTGACGATGGCCTTGATACCGAGGAATTGCGCTCGGTGGTGGATATCTCCGGGCACAAAATGTCCGATAGTCACCAGGGCATGTTGAAAGGCATTCTGGATCTAGAAAACGTTGCAGTTGAGGACATTATGATTCCTCGCAGTGAGATCAATGGATTAGATATTCAAGACGACCCAGATGTTTTGATGGCCAAGCTGTTTAAGTGTGAATATACACGCATGCCGATCTATGACGGCGATATCAATAATATTATTGGCATCTTTCATATACGCAAAGCCAACCACTTGGCTCGCGCTGAGAAAGTCACTCATGCTGCGATCAAGCGTTTTGCCGAAGAGCCCTACTTTATCCCCGAGAGCACCATGCTCACCACCCAGCTGCTGAACTTCAAACAGACCCGCAATCGCTTTGCTGTGGTTGTGGACGAGTACGGCGATGTTAAGGGACTGGTGACACTGGAAGACATTCTTGAAGAGATTGTTGGCGATTTCACCACCAACACCGCAGATGAAGCCGATGAAATTTTGGCTCGCGGTGATAGCAGTTACTTGATTGATGGTGTCGCAACCATTCGTGAAATTAATAAGGCAACCGGATGGAGCCTGTCGACGGACGGCCCAAAGACGCTCAACGGCCTAGCCCTTGAGCAGCTTGAGAGCATTCCCGACGGCAATGTTAGCTTTGTGGTGAACGGCTATAGATTTGAAACTGAAGAAATTAACGGCACCATGGTGAAGAAGATCGCGGTTACGCCGATGAAGAAAAAGCCTGTAGAAACTGACGAATAATCTATCGGATCCGTTTAAGTTGCGGGCCAAAAAAAGTGTCTAGTTCTAGTAAAATGGATTGACCTTACGATTGCGTTCACCGCAGGCAATCACTACATCACGGCGCTGGTCATTATTCAGCACAGACCAGATTCGAATTTCCTCAGAGGTTCTGTAGCAGCCCATGCAGACATCTTCATCATTTAATGAGCACACCGAATTGCAGGGTGACTTTACAGGCTTATCCGACATTAGCGCTCTACCTCTACAAGCTCATTTAACATTACTTTTCCTTCGTGGACATATGACGCTGCTGAGCCAAGCAACATGGCTCGAGCCTGCTCATCCAACTGGCGAATAACTTTCCCTGGGGAACCTACAACCAACGATCCATCGGGAATAACACTGCCCGCTTTAACCAACGTGTTGGCGCCAATAATACAGTCGCTGCCAACTTTTGCGCCATCGAGAATGACAGCATTGATTCCAATCAAGGTTCGATCTCCCACTTCAAGACAGTGAATCATCGCGTTGTGACCGACGGTGACATCTTCACCAATAATCAGCGGCTGACCTATATCGCAATGCAGTACTGCGCCATCCTGAATATTGCTTCGTGCGCCCACTTCAATACGATCACAGTCACCGCGAATCACTGCATTAAACCAGACACTGGAGTGTTCTTTGAGGGTCACCTGACCTATAACATCTGCGCTCTGGGCGACAAAAACGCTGTCATCAATAACTGGGGTCTGCTCACCAATTCGGTAAATCATTGTGGTCCTCTCTTGTTCAACTGTTCGCTCTGACGCAATTCTTCGATGCGCTCATGGCTCGGATAGTCGAGGTGGATATTCGCCTCTAAAGTGGTGTTTAACATATCGGTCAGCACCTTTAAGGTAAAGCCCCAAATTTTATAGCCGTTATACGGCAGAAAAGGAAAACTCAGTGCACCGTATTCCGTTGTCATTTCAAAGTAGTCGTAGTTGTCGACATTCATAAACAGGCGCAGCGGCGCATCAAACAGCGCGCCAATTTCACCTGGGTCTGCCACTAGGTCCAAGGGTCCGTTAACCAGACCGACAAAAGGCGTAACTTTTAAACTACGACGCTTGGGTACGGCCACGGGAAGTGTCGCGATCGGCTCTACCAGACTGGGCAACAGACCTATCTCTTCATGGGCCTCTCGAAGCGCGGTCTGCAAAAGGTCAGTGTCTATTTCGTCCCACATGCCGCCGGGAAAGGCCACTTCACCTGCATGGTTATTGAGATGGAATGCACGCTGAGTCAGGATGACTTGCGGGTCTGAGTTGTCTCCGTGGAGGGCAACCAGTACAGCCGCCGTTGAGCCTCGCTCTTGCGGGCCAGGCTGAAGGCGTTCCAAGGGGAAATTTTTTAAGCGATTTTTAATGGTTTCTAACATTTGTGCATTATACTCGGCTATCGCCTTTTTCTGAGAATTTCATGAATTTTTGTTCCAATTGCGGCAAGTCTGTTATTAAAGCTATCCCCGAGGGGGATAATCGCGAACGCCACGTCTGTGAATTCTGCGTCACTATTCACTATGAAAACCCAAAAGTGATTGCAGGGGTGTTGCCAGTCTATGGTGATAAAGTTTTACTTTGTCGCAGAGCTATTGAACCACGCCATGGCTTTTGGACATTGCCCGCAGGCTTTTTAGAAAATGGTGAATCCTCCCTAACAGGTGCACTGCGCGAGTGCGAAGAAGAAGCTAACGCCCAAGTCGTGGAACCAAGCCTCTACGCGCTGTTCGATATTCCACAGATTAATCAGGTCTATGTTTTTTACCGCGCCAGACTTGAACAACCTAAGTTCAACGCTACCTTGGAATCATCAGAAGTTGCGCTGTTTGATGAAGCGGATATTCCCTGGGGGGAACTGGCCTTTCCGGTTGTTGAACTGGCTTTGCACCATTTCTTTAACGATCGTAAAAATGGCGAGTACATTATCCGCCATGACGAGATTCGTCGCCCCTGGAAAAGCCTGAGGTCCTAAACCCAAATCCCTAAAGCCAAGGTCCAAAGCCCCGGGCTCTAATATCGGGCTCTAATATCAGATTCTTAAGGCCGGCTTAAAGTATCAGCCGCAAACCAATAAACAGTCCGTCAAATTCAGCATCTGACTGCAATTCGTCCTGATCATCAATTTCGATCAGCATTGAGCGATAACCAATACTCAGGCCTGCTTCAAGAGTGGGCGCAATACTGAAGTCATAATTGAGTTCGGCGCTCCAGTCGATCAAATGAAACTCATTGACGTTAATCCAGTTGCCGCTCACTGCCGCAGACAGCCCACTGAATGGCAAATCGATTCCAGCCTTGCCATAGAGCATGGGAATCACTGCATCCAATTCGACACGCTCTTCCTGCACCGCTCCAACCAGACTGGCTTCGCCATCAAACATACGTGCCGTTAAACCCACATCTAAGTCGATAACATTGTCGAGAACTTCATAATAAAACGTGATCTCTGTGTGGCTGAGATCTAGGTCCGCAGCGACGGCCTGATCGATTGGAAATACAACTTCATCTAGACTGGTTCCCGCAGACACCGTGCCCTGCCCCGCCCATTCAAGATCGGTGCGCGAAAGGCGCAGGTTGGGCAATAGGGGGATTGGATGTTCTAGGGCAATAAAAAGATAGTTGCTGTTTTCTTCCTCAAAATTGAGGGTGTTATCAAGACTGATACTGGTATTACCCAGGGTACCGGCAGGACTGGACTGCCAGACACCTGCACCCACGTATAGGCCTGCGATATCAGCACTGGCAAAAATAGGTGCGGCGGTTAATGTGGCCATTAGGCCGAGACGAAAGAGGCTCATAAGGCAAAATCCTTTTTTTAATAGAGTAAAAACTGCTTGCGCAAACTAAGTCGCGTAAGCGAATCAAGTGCCGCGCATTGTAGTATGAGCTCAGGCCCAAGTATCGCGATTAAGACACAGAAACAGGCTCAAGATCAGCTTCCCAGAGATTAAACCCTGAGCAAACAAAAACGCCGCTGACTATCCTGTCTGGATGGTCAGCGGCGTCCCGGCTAATAGGCATGCTGCAGGTTTTAGGCTTCGGCTGCTGGTGCGGCCTCATCCATAATAGGTTTCAACTCACCCTTCTCATGCATCTCAGCAATAATGTCACAGCCGCCAATCAACTCGCCTTTGATCCAAAGCTGAGGAAAAGTCGGCCAGTTGCCATAGGTCGGCAAGTTCGAGCGGATCTCTGGGTTGGAGAGAATATCCACATAGGCAAAGCGTTGCCCGCATTCCATCAACGCCTGAACTGTGCGAGCAGAAAAGCCACACTGCGGTTGATTGGGTGAGCCTTTCATATAGAGAATTATTGCGTTGTTCTCTACCTGTTCACGAATGGTTTCCATAATGTCCATAGAGACAAATCCTCTGAAATTAGTAATTGTGCTGAAATGCACTGCATCTGACCGGCATTTTACCCGTTTAGTCTCACCGACAACACCGCATCAGGGAATTTATTTAGGTCAATACTCACTACTCTCGTCATGTTTAGATAGATCCGCAGTTAAATGCAAATGAGAATGATTTGCATTTGCGTTTAGATATTATTATAGTAGCGCCTGTTGTAACCCATGACCTGCTCGCAAACGTATTCTCAGGTATCGACAAGCGAAGCCAGTCATATTTCGATCAAACTATTTCAAGGAAATAAAGACATGAAGAAGCAACTTCTCGCCACCATTATTGGCTTGAATCTTACTGCTGCCGCCCAAGCAGCGACTCCTAACATGGAGGAAATGTGGGAAATGATTCAACAGCAGCAGGGCGAGATCGCCACGCTGAAAGAACAGCTGCGCAACAATGATGCGCGGATCCAAGAAACTGAAGTGATTGCTGAAGCAACTATTAGTGCCGTGGAACAGATTGCCATGGCTCCTAGCGCAAGCAGCAAGACGACTTTTGGCGGTTATGGTGAATTGCACTACAACAGCCTAGATCGCGATGATTCCCTGAAATCCAAAGATGAAATGGATTTCCACCGTTTCGTGATGTTTACCGGCCACCAGTTTACCGATGATATACGCTTCTTTTCCGAGTTAGAGGTGGAACACAGCATCGCCGGCGAAGGCCAGCCAGGTGAAGTGGAGCTGGAGCAAGCCTATATAGAGTGGGATTTCGCTGGCGAGAACAGCGCAAAAGCAGGTTTGTTTTTATTGCCCATCGGCATCATTAATGAAACTCATGAGCCGAACACGTTCTACGGCACTGAGCGCAACAATGTTGAAAAGAATATTATTCCCGCCACTTGGTGGGAAGGTGGGGCTGCCATTAAGGGCGAGATCAGTCCAGGCCTATCTTATGATGTTGCGGCTCACTCAGGCCTTTATTTAGAGTCTGGTGAGTACAAACCACGTGATGGTCGACAGAAAGTCGGCAAGGCCAAAGCCGACGACCTAGCCTTTACTGGCCGCTTAAAATACACCGCTATTCCCGGGCTAGAGTTAGCTGCATCGATCCAGCATCAGGTTGATATGACTCAGGGTGAAGGCGCTGAGACAGTCTCTGGAACACTGTTTGAAACACACATTGCTTGGCAGAGTAATAACTTTCAACTACGCGCACTCTACGCTCAGTGGGATTTTGACAGTGCCATCAATGCCTACGCCAGCACAGCTGCCGTCGACTACACGCCAGGAGATGAATTCAAACTCGCCGTCGAAGCTGCAGATGCTAAAATTATCACAGGCGCAGAGAAGCAAACCGGCTTCTATATAGAGCCAAGCTACCGCATCAGCGACAATATCGGCCTATTTGCCCGTTACAGTGAATATGACAACCTTGCTGGCAGCGCTACTAACACAGCGGTTGAGCAAGTGGATATTGGCCTTAACTACTGGCTGCATCCCAATGTAGTGTTTAAAATAGACTACCAAAATCAAGATACCCCCAACGAAACCGGCTACGATGGCTTCAATATGGGTGTAGGTTATTCCTTCTAATGGCGTTAGCGTAAATGCTTAAAAAGCTCTACAGAGCCGCTCTGGTAACAGCTGCAGTGGCTTGTTTTGCGATCACCTCCTTGACCTCATTTTCGGTGAGTGCCAAGGGGGTTTTTCAGTCTGGCCCGGATTTTTTCACTGAGGTTTTTGCGCCACAGCAGGCAGAGCCCAAGGTGCTTTGGCTAACGCCAGAGATTCGTGCTCAGGCCGCGGTAATACTTGACCGGCCAGTGCGGGGATTGCGCATCCGCTATCATCAGAGCAACAACAAAACCGCCTGGATTCTTGAGGAAATTGGTAAAGAGATGCCGATCACTATAGGCGTAGTGGTGGAAGATGATGTAATACAGCAGGTCAAGATTCTCGCCTATCGTGAAAGTCGTGGCGGCGAAGTGCGCTACCCGGCCTACACAGCTCAATATAGTGGTGCAGCCCTGCAGGCGGATTACCGTCTCGATCAAAATATAGACGGTATTACCGGCGCAACTCTATCCGTGTGGGCAGTTAATAAGGTCGCGGCACTGGCTTTGTACTATCATGCTGTGGTAATCCAAAGCAGTGCCACTCACCAGCCCTAGTAAGTCATAGAACCCATGCGAAATAAGCCCAGCCTGAACAGCCAATCCATCAATGGAATCAAGACCAATATGCTCTGGCATCGCCGTCTTGGCCTGTCGACCTTTGTGGTATTAATTTTTCTCGCAATCAGTGGTTTTGCTCTCAACCATTCGCCTGGCCTAAAACTTAATCAAATTAATCTTTCCAGCAACTGGCTGCTCACATGGTATGGCTTTGAAGTACCAACTGCGGAAGGATTTGAAGTTGGCGGAAAATGGTTTTATCAGGATGGCAATCAAGCGCTGGTGGTTGATGGCAATAGCGTTGCCTCATGCACAGCGCCATTGAGTGCCATTGCTCAGACTACCGACGGTGTTTTCGCACTCTGTGCCGATGGCCTAAACCTGCTCACCACTGACGGACAATTGGTCGAACAGTTTGGCACTGTAGATGGACTCCCGGCCAACACTCAGACTGTGACTGTGCTCGATAACAGAATTTATCTGACTATTGGCTCCTCTAGCATTAATTCCGTAACCATTGATTCTGTAACCATGGAATTCAACTCGGACAGCCTGGGGCTTACAGTAGCTGATATAGCGCCTCAGACTCTGAAGGATATCCAACAGACAGCAATGCCACTGCCAAAGCTCCTGCAGAAAAAGCTAAAGGAACAATCGTCAGGGCCGAGCATTTCTTTGGAAACAGTGATTCTCGACCTTCATAGCGGACGCTTCTTTGGTCAGTTTGGCGTGTTCTTTATCGACCTTATTGGCTTGTTGGTGTGCATTCTTTCCATCACTGGACTGATGGCTTGGATGAAACGCCGCTAGTAAAGCCGCGTAAAGACTGCAATCCAGCGTTGCCAGCTCAAATAAACCGCGCTACTATTTAGGTCTGGCATGAGTATTTACCTCATCCCAATGTGAATCCAAACAAATACAGTATCAATCAGGGGCAGCATAGCTGCCTTTTTTTATTATTTTTAAATATGCAAAGGATGCGAGAGAGACGATGACCAACCAGACACTGATGAATACCTATGGCACCAGAGCAGCTACCCTTGTTAAAGGCGCTGGCGCTCGGCTGTGGGATGTAGAGGGCAATGAATATTTGGACGCCCTTTCAGGTATCGCCGTCTGTGGTCTCGGCCACTCTCACCCTGCCGTCGCCAAAGCCGTGGCCGAGCAAGCAACAATGCTCACCCATTGCTCCAACTTTTTCACCATTCCCAACCAGGAAGAGTTGGGCGACAAGCTATGTGCAGCCTCGGGTATGGACAAGGTGTTTTTTGGCAATTCCGGTGCTGAAGCCAATGAAGCTGCGATAAAAATGGCCCGTCTACATGGCCATAAAAAAGGTATCAAACTGCCCACAGTGCTAGTCATGGACAATGCCTTTCACGGTCGCACACTGGCAACACTGAGCGCTTCCGGTGGACGCAGAGTGCAGGCTGGCTTTGAACCTCTAGTGCGAGGCTTTGCCCGCGCGATGTTTAATGACATGGAATCACTGACCACCGTTGCCGATAATAATCCTAGCATCTGTGCCCTCTTCGTCGAGCCGATTCAGGGTGAAGGCGGCATTCGCATGGCTAGCTCAGAATACCTACAACAGCTACGTGAGTTTTGCGACCAGCGCGGCTGGCTGTTAATGCTCGATGAAGTACAGACAGGCAATGGCCGCACCGGCAAATATTTTTACTATCAGCACAGTGGCATTGTCCCAGATGTAGTGACCACCTCTAAGGGTCTCGGCAATGGCGTGCCCATAGGGGCCTGTTTGGCCCATGGCGAAGCTGCAGAGCTTATGAAACCCGGCAACCATGGTTCAACCTTTGGCGGCAACCCGCTGGCCTGTGCCGCCGCTCTAGCCACTATTAATACATTGCAAGATGAAAACCTCAGCGCCAGAGCCGCAGTACTGGGCGACAGAATTATGGCAGGCTTTAAAACAGCACTGGCCGATGTAGAGCATGTAGTAGAGATTCGCGGCAAAGGCTGCATGATTGGCATAGAGCTCAACAAGCCCTGCAAATCATTATTCCCAGCGGCAATGGCACAGGGCTTAATTATTAATGTCACAGCCGATTCGGTAATTCGATTATTACCGCCCTTTATTATGACCGACGACGAAGCTGACCAGGTGGTAGCCATTTTGGCACCGCTTATCAAAGACTTTAAACAGGACTAACCCCTAATGGCGATTAGACATTTTCTTTCATTGCGTGATCTGAGCCCTGCGGAATTAGCCCAGGTAATCGACCTAGCCATAGAAATGAAAGCGGCCAAGCGTGAAGGCCGCCAAGAACCCATTTTTAGGGGCAAAGTACTGGGTATGATTTTTGAGAAGTCATCCACCAGAACTCGCGTGTCCTTTGAAGCGGGTATGGGACAGCTTGGTGGCAGCGCTATCTTCCTATCCCCGAATGACACACAACTAGGCCGTGGCGAACCCATTGAAGACTCTGCTCGCGTGATCTCACGCATGGTCGATATTGTGATGATCCGTACCCATGGTCAAGAGATCGTCGAGCGCTTTGCGGCAAATTCTAAAGTGCCAGTGATCAATGCTCTGACCGATGAATATCACCCCTGCCAGCTCTTGGCCGACGTGCAAACATTTGTCGAACACCGCGGCCCCATCCAAGGCAAAACCGTTGCCTGGATTGGTGATGGCAACAACATGTGCAGCTCATGGATCAATGCCGCCATACAGTTTGATTTCAAATTACAGATCGCCACACCGATTGGTTACGAACCCAATGCAGACCTAGTAGCAGAAGCGGGTAATCGTGTTAGCGTTTCAAACGATCCAGTCCTAGCAGCAACTGGCGCAGACTTAGTGACTACTGATGTCTTCGCCTCAATGGGGCAGGAAGCAGAGCAGGAAGAGCGCCTACAGCACTTTGCCGGCTTCCAAGTAAATCATGCACTGATGGCCCATGCCGCAGATAACGCGTTGTTTATGCATTGCCTACCTGCGCATAGAGATGAAGAAGTCTCTGGCGAGTTAATGGAAGATGAGACTATTTCAGTGGTATGGGATGAAGCAGAGAATCGTTTGCATGCGCAGAAAGCGCTGATGGTGTTTTTACTTGAGGCTAGCAAGGCAGGCTGATGCGCTGCCCTGTATAACTTAAATCGATCTAGACTCTGCTCAGAGTCTAGATAAACTCAACATTGTCGATTTCATACTCGACATCGCCGCTTGGCGCTTTAACTACCACAACTTCACTGATCTCTTTGCCCATCAAGGCTCGCGCAATGGGCGACTGATAAGAGATCTTTTGCGCTTTCACATCTGCTTCATCATCGCCGACAATCTTGTAGGTAAAGGTCTTATCCAGATCGAGATTGATAATCGTAACAGTGGTACCGAAGATCACACGATCCCCATGGGGAATCTTATGGATGTCGATTACCTGAATATTTGACAGCTTGCCTTCGATATCCTGAATCCGTCCTTCGGTAAAACTTTGCTGTTCACGGGCGGCATGATACTCAGCATTTTCTTTTAGATCGCCGTGCTCACGAGCCGTAGCAATGGACTCGATAATAGTTGGTCGCACTTCTTTAATCAGGTGATGTAGCTCTTCGCGAAGAGCGATTTCACCTTCAACTGTCATTGGGGCCTTTTGCATTACGCTAACTCCTTGTGCAGGGTCTGGATACGACGCACAGTGGTTTCACCATCAAAGTTCAAGGCCTGACAAACTGCGTCGCCACCGGCCATTGTTGTAGTGTAGTAGACGCGATGCTGTTCGGCGCTGTAGCGAATTGCCGAGGAGTCGGAAATCGCCTGACGGCCTTCAGTGGTATTGATAATCAGGTTTATTTTGTCGCTCTTAATCATGTCGACAATATGCGGGCGACCCTCTTTAACCTTATTGACTAGCGTCACAGGCAGGCCAGCTTGCTCAATAATCTTGGCTGTCCCGGTGGTGGCGACTAACTTAAAGCCGAGATCAACGAGTTGCTTAGCCAATGCTGCAACCTGGTGCTTGTCGCGCTCGCGAACACTGACAAAGGCTGTGCCACTGGTGGGGATTTCGTCGCTCGCGCCGAGTTCGGCTTTGCCATAGGCTTCAGCAAAGGTTGCGCCTACGCCCATCACTTCACCGGTAGACTTCATCTCTGGTCCGAGAATCGGGTCAACGCCAGGGAATTTATTGAACGGGAATACCGCTTCTTTAACACTGAAGTACGGGGGAATAATCTCTTTGGTGAAACCCTGAGATTCGAGGGTTTGACCGACCATGCAACGGGCGGCAATTTTCGCCAGAGAGGTACCGATACACTTGGACACAAAGGGCACAGTTCGCGAGGCGCGAGGATTAACCTCAATCACGTAGATCAGGCCATCTTGAAGTGCCAACTGCACATTCATTAAGCCGCGCACACCCAGTTCCAATGCCATCTTTTTACACACTTCACGCATTTCATTCTGAATATCTTCGCCGAGGCTGTAAGGCGGCAGTGAACAGGCCGAATCACCGGAGTGAATACCGGCTTGCTCAATATGCTGCATGATAGCGCCGATAACCACCTGTTCTCCGTCACTCACTGCATCCACGTCCATCTCAATGGCATTGGGCAGGAAGAAGTCGAGGAGCACAGGCGAGTCCTCAGAGACCTGTACGGCGGTCTTCATGTAGTGACGCAGTTCATCTTCTTTATAGACAATTTCCATGGCGCGTCCGCCGAGCACGTAAGAAGGACGCACAACCAGTGGGTAGCCAATTTCTTTTGCCAGTTCCACGGCTTGGTCAGCACTGCGGGCAGTGGCATTCTGCGGCTGCAGTAGGCCAAGCTTTTGAATCATTTGCTGGAAACGCTCGCGATCTTCGGCGCGATCAATGGCATCTGGCGTGGTGCCAACAATGGGCACACCGGCAGCTTCAAGTGCACGGGCCAGTTTAAGTGGCGTTTGGCCACCGAACTGAACGATTACACCTTTGGGCTTTTCAATGCGCACGATTTCTAACACATCTTCCAGGGTGACGGGTTCAAAGAACAGTCGATCGGAGGTGTCGTAATCCGTGGATACAGTCTCTGGGTTACAGTTGACCATAATGGTTTCGTAACCGTCTTCACGCATTGCCAGGGCTGCGTGGACACAGCAGTAATCAAATTCAATACCCTGACCAATTCTGTTGGGGCCGCCACCTAAGATCATTATCTTGTCTTTGTTGCTGGGGCGCGCTTCGCACTCTTCTTCATAGGTGGAGTACATGTAGGCGGTATCGGTAGCAAACTCTGCGGCGCAGGTATCGACGCGCTTATACACTGGGTGCAGACCCAACTCATAACGCAGTTCGCGCACGGCGGTTTCGCCACAGCCTAAAACGTCGCCAATGCGGCGGTCGGAGAAGCCTTTGCGCTTTAAGCGATAGAGGCTTTTCTCATCGAGGTCGCTGAGGCTGTGTTGCGCCAGCGCCAGTTCGTCTTTAATCAGATCTTCGATCTGCACCAGAAACCAGGGATCGACCTTGGTGCGGGAGAATACGTCTTCCATGCTCATGCCATGTCTAAAGGCATCGCCTAGGTACCAAATACGATCGGGACCGGCTACGGCTAGTTCGCTATTCAGAACGGCTTCCGGATTTTCAGTCTCAGCGGTGATCTTCGGATCAAAACCAGAGGCATCAACTTCAAGGCCACGGAGGGCTTTTTGCAGGGACTCTTGGAAGGTGCGGCCAATGGCCATTACCTCGCCCACAGATTTCATCTGGGTGGTCAGAGACTGATCGGCTTTCTCAAACTTTTCGAAAGCAAAGCGTGGAATTTTAGTGACAACGTAATCAATGCTTGGCTCAAAGGAAGCCGGGGTTGCGCCGCCAGTGATTTCGTTTTGCAACTCGTCAAGGGTGTAACCTACAGCCAGTTTCGCTGCGACTCGCGCGATGGGGAAGCCAGTGGCTTTTGAGGCCAGTGCTGAAGAACGAGATACCCTTGGGTTCATCTCAATAACAATCAGTCGGCCATCTTCTGGATTAACCGCAAACTGTACGTTGGAACCACCGGTTTCAACGCCGATCTCACGCAGTACCTTGATCGAGGCGTTGCGCATGATTTGATATTCTTTGTCGGTCAGGGTCTGAGCTGGCGCAACTGTAATCGAGTCGCCAGTGTGGATTCCCATAGGATCGAGGTTTTCAATGGCGCAGATAATGATGCAGTTATCTTTGCGATCTCGGACCACTTCCATTTCAAACTCTTTCCAACCAATCAACGACTCATCTATAAGCAGTTCATTGGTGGGTGAGAGATCTAAGCCGCGACGGCAGATCTCTTCAAATTCTTCGCGGTTGTAAGCAATACCGCCGCCGGAGCCACCCATGGTGAAAGACGGACGAATCACACAGGGAAAACCAAAGCGATCTGAAACCTGAACCGCTTCTTCCATGCTGTGGGCAATACCGGAATTCGGTGTATCCAGACCAATGGCTTTCATGGCCTTATCAAAGCGCTCACGATCTTCGGCTTTGTCGATGGCATCGGCATTGGCGCCAATCATTTCTACGCCATACTTTTCAAGCACGCCGTGCTTGGCCAAATCCAATGCGCAGTTCAGAGCGGTCTGACCACCCATGGTGGGCAGCAGTGCGTCGGGCTTTTCCTGAGCAATAATATGCTCAACCGTGCGCCACTCCACCGGTTCGATATAGGTGGCATCGGCCATCGATGGATCGGTCATGATCGTTGCAGGGTTGGAGTTCACCAGGATTACCCGAAAACCCTCTTCGCGCAGGGCTTTACAGGCCTGAGCACCGGAGTAGTCAAACTCACAGGCCTGACCAATAATAATGGGTCCTGCACCCAAGATGAGAATGCTTTTTATGTCAGTTCTTTTTGGCATGTCTTCTCCGAAAGCGACTAGCGTCGATCTTCCATTAACTTGATAAAGTGTTCAAATAAGGATGCTGCGTCGTGTGGGCCGGGGCTGGCTTCAGGGTGACCCTGAAAGCTAAATGCCGGCTTGTCGGTGCGCTGAATACCCTGCAAGCTGCCGTCAAATAACGAGCGATGCGTGGCTATCAGATTATCCGGAAGGTTCTCTTCATCCACTGCAAAACCGTGGTTCTGGCTGGTGATCATGACGACGTTGCCGGCGAGATCTTTAACTGGGTGGTTAGCACCGTGGTGACCAAATTTCATCTTCACGGTTTTAGCACCTGAGGCCAGTGCCAGCAATTGATGGCCCAGGCAAATTCCGAAAACCGGAATATCGGTTTCGAGGATTTCGCGGATCGCATCTATAGCGTAGTCACAGGGCTCTGGATCGCCAGGACCGTTCGAGAGGAAAATGCCGTCTGGCTGCATAGCCAATACTTCGCTGGCTGGCGTTTTAGCCGGCACAACGATCAACTCGCAGTCGAGATCAATCAGCATGCGTAGGATATTGCGCTTCACACCGTAGTCGTAGGCAACCACTTTGTATTTTGTACTGGCTGGATCCTGAGGCTTGTGACCTACACCCAATTCCCAACTGTGTTCAGACCATTGGTAAGTGGTTTCGGTGGTGACCTCTTTGGCGAGATCCATACCTTTGAGACCCGCAAAACCACGAGCTGCTGCTAGAGCAGTTTCGTCGTCCACAGTGCCAGCCATAATGCAGCCGCTCTGAGCACCGCTTTCACGGAGTATACGAGTCAATTTGCGCGTATCTATGTCAGCTATGCCGAGGATATTACTATCCTTGAGATAGTCATCTAGACCTTGCTGGCTACGAAAGTTGGATACCATTAAAGGTAAATCACGGATCACCAAACCAGCCGCCCAGATTCTATCCGACTCAGCATCTTCGTCATTGACGCCGACGTTGCCGATATGGGGATAGGTTAGGGTTACGATTTGTTGAGCGTATGAGGGATCAGTAAGGATTTCCTGATACCCGGTGAGGGCAGTATTGAAGACTACTTCACCAACAGAGATTCCATCCGAACCGATGGCAGTTCCTCTGAAAATTGTTCCGTCTGCTAGCGCAAGTACGGCTTCCCGGTGAGTCTGGGAATTCACACAACCTCCTAATTATTTTACGTGTAACGTAGACCTGAAGTCAGGCAACTCCGATTACGGCATCAGTAGCTTGTGAATATGTGCAAAAAAGCGAGATGAAACTCTTAGTCTCACCTCGCTAAATATAATATTCTGCTGTGCTCTAACCTCTCGGAACGAGACCACATGTTAGCAGTGGTGTTAGGCAGGCATTCTATGGAAAAGAGCGCATTTTGTCCATCACT
>CAWLBR010000039.1:0-16236 GCA_963855085.1 Gammaproteobacteria bacterium | reverse complement strand
ATTGGGAATTGGGGATTGGGGATTGGGGATTGGGGATTGAGAGTGCTCTGTTACCTGAGTATTAAAACAACAGCCAAAATAATTAATTATAAAAATAAAAGTGAAACTTTATGAATAACCAAACTAGCGTATCTGAACTGTCTTTATCCGAGCTACCTTTTTCCGAGCAGAAACTTATCGAACTCAACGCCGAGGATGGATTTACCAGCTTGGTCGATGGCTTTAATCGCGCCTGTGAAAAGTTTCCGGAGCGTCCCGCTTTTACCTGTCTGGGTCAAACCCTCTACTTTAGAGAAGTTGAGCAGTTGAGCCGTCAATTCGGCTGCTACTTACTCGAGCATTGCGGCCTGGTTGCCGGTGATCGTGTCGCCGTGCAGCTACCCAATATCAGTCAGTTTCCTATCGCGGTCTGGGGCATATTGCGCGCTGGCATGGTAGTGGTGAATACCAACCCTATGTACACAGCTCGAGAGCAGTTACATCAATTTAATGATTCCGGTGCCAAGGCCTTGGTGGTGCTCAGCGACCTATTGCCGATTACCGAACAGGTAATCCCGGAAACCGGTGTTGAGACTGTGATTGCCACCAGCGCTATTGATTTATTGCAGCCCCAGCCATTGTCAGCCAGCAGTCTGGCTAATCTGGTTAGCTTTACTGATGCCCTGGCCCTGGGTGCGGATAAGCAGTTGCCGGAGAGAGCCTCGTCCATGTCTGAGGTGGCGGTACTGCAATACACTGGCGGCACCACTGGTCCTTCCAAGGGCGCTATTCTGACCCATGGCAATATCTTTGGCGGCGTGCGCATGAGCAAGCTGAGTGTAGACTTCAGTGATGAAGCCGTGCCGGATCTGTTGATTGCCCCTATGCCTCTCTACCATGTGTTTGGTTTTACCATGAATGTGGTCAGCAGCTTTCTCGGCGGCAGTCATTCAGTGTTAATTCCCAATGCTCGCGATATCGACAGCATGGTCGCGACCATGAAACAGCACCAGCTTACGACTATGGCGGGTATCACCACCCTGTTGCAGGGATTGATGCGCCATCCGCAGTTCGACGAGATCGATTTCTCTCGGCTTAAAGGCATTATTGTAGGTGGAGCTGCGCTGGTGAAAGAGGTGGGCGATGAGTGGGAAACTCGCACCGGTGCACCGGTATTTGAAGGCTATGGACTCTCTGAAACCACTGCTGTATTAACCTGTAATGGGCCCGATAAAAGTCGTGTCGGCACTGTGGGTCTGCCGATGCTCTATCAGGAAGTGAAGCTGATTGATGCTCAGGGCAATACCGTTGCCACTGGCGAGCGCGGTGAGGTCTGCTGTCGCGGAGCCCATGTTATGCAGGGTTATTGGAATCGTCCCGATGCCACAGCAGAGGCATTGGACGGAGATGGCTGGTTTCGCACCGGTGATATAGGTGTGATGGCCGAGGACGGTATGCTGACCATTGTCGACCGCTTAAAAGATATGGTGATCGTCTCGGGCTTTAACGTCTATCCCAATGAAATTGAAGATGTGGCCTATGGTCATGGCGATATTATCGAATGTGCCGTGGTCGGTGTTGCCGACGAGCGAACCGGTGAAGCGGTCAAGCTGTTTGTGGTGTCGACCAATGCTGATCTCAGTGAGCAGCAGGTTAAAGACTTCTGCCGTGAGCAGTTAACCGCTTATAAAGTACCCAAGCATGTGGTCTTTATGGATGAGTTACCAAAATCGCCAGTGGGCAAAATTCTCCGTCGCGAGTTGCGTGACTAGCGCAGAATCGCCAGTGAGTAGAATATGATTGAAGCAGGAAATACGCGGTACGCACAGAGCAATGGGCTAAAGATTGCTTACGAATCCTTCGGCAACCCCGAGGATCCGGCGATTGTTTTGGTTGCGGGTCTCTACAACCAGCTGGTGCGCTGGCCTTTGGAACTGTGCCAGCATTTGGTTGATCGAGGCTTTCGGGTTATCCGCTTTGATAATCGGGATATTGGTTTAAGCGACAAGTTCGACGGTGTTAGAGCACCAGGTTATTTTCGCCTGCTACTCAAATCCTATTTTGGTGTGCCGGTTGCTGCGCCTTACAACCTGGATGATATGGCCGCCGATACTGTGGGTCTGTTGGATGCCTTAAACATTCCAGCCTGTCATTTAGTGGGCATGTCCATGGGTGGCATGATCAGCCAGATTGTCGCAGGCCGCTATCCTGCCCGGGTGCTTTCTTTGACCTCGATTATGTCTACCAGTGGCGAGCGCGGAAAAGGGGA
This sequence comes from Gammaproteobacteria bacterium, assembly GCA_963855085.1. GTDB lineage: Bacteria > Pseudomonadota > Gammaproteobacteria > Pseudomonadales > Porticoccaceae > HTCC2207. The sequence continues at coordinate 13,988 of CAWLBR010000039.1, read as the reverse complement.
GGCGTCATTAGAGGTTAGTTTGAAAATGGTTAAGCCGGCGTCGAAGGGTAAGACGCCGCTAGATATCGCCGTCGAAATTTGGCAGATGCTGGGCAGCCCAGCCTATCCCATTAGCGATGATGAGATCAGAGCTCAGGTGATTGCTGAGCATAAGCGCTCAAGTAATCCGGCTGGTTATATGCGCCAGATTAGTGCTATCAGAACATCGCCGAGTCGGGTGGGGCTGTTGCGGTCGATCAAGGTGCCGACATTGATTATTCACGGCAATCAGGATGTGCTGGTGCCAATCAATGGCGGCATAGATACAGCCAAGCATATTGGTCATGCGGAGTTGGTTCGATTTGAGGGCATGGGTCATACCTTGCCTCGGGCACTGCTTGAGGAATTCGCCGATTTAATCCACAAAAACAGCAACATAGGTGCTTAGTTCGGCTCGGAATCTGTTTGAAAAGTGGAAGGAGAGCTGAAGTGGAAACTGATGAAATGGCAAAGCTTTAACCTTGGCATCAATTAACCGATTGCTGGCATCTTTACCGAAGTTTAAGATTTCCCGAGGCGTTATCTTAAACGCATGCAGGAATGGTTAACGCTTGAGACAGTCCAATAAGAGGCTACCAAGAAAACCATGTACTCAGAGGGGCATTACCAAAAATAATAAGAATAATGCAATGTAGGGCAAAAGTTAAAACGGGTAGATTCTATGGATCTTCCCGTTTTTTTTGGTCTCGGAAACGGTGGTCTTACTGACTATCTACTGAAGTTAAATACCCGAGCTTATTGAATAATAACTTTTGCCATCGTAGTAACCTGGCTTGTTGTCTCGGGTGAAGATTTTTCAATAAGCTCCACCTGTCTTTGTTTGTAATCCAATGATTTCAGCTGATGCACAAGTATAGCGCCTTCAGTTTTATGACCATTTGACAGCACAACTTCAAGGCTTATGTTACGTATGGTGCTGGTGATTGGAGCAACAATGGCCAGCCCCGTGTGTTGATTAAAGGCTTTCCGCGAAATCACAAATGCGGGCCGCCGCTTCATGATCTCCTTGCCGCTGCTAGGGTTGAAGTCTAGCCATACGATGTCTCCTTGGTCGGGAACAAATGCCATTATATTTCCTTACCAATTGGGTCGTTTTGAATCCAGTCTCGATCATCATCGGTCAAGTCTAAGTTCTTTTTCGGGCTGCCTGCGAGCAATTCTTCCAGTGTAGGCTCGGCTGAGACTGGCGTTAACACTATGCGGTTATCTTCAACGCGAAGGTCGAGAGAAGAGCCGACATGTAGCCCAAGCATGTTTAAAATGGCTTTTGGGATGCTAACGATGTTGGCGCCGCCTGATTGTCGTATCGCAATTTGTGTCATAGCTAAATGCTCTTTGTTGTGGTGTAGCGAGTGTTATACCTTAGTATAATTAAATTAGTTTTACAATAGTATAATATTGCCGGGCTGCTAGGGACCATTTCTTAATATTAATGGCCTATTGTTAATGATCAGCCAATTACTCTTAACCGCCTGATATTAAAAAGCCCCCACAATACAGATTGCGGGGGCTTTTTTAGGTCTGAGATGTTGGGTTACTTACTAATTAGTGTCTCAGCCTAATCAGTGGCTCAGCCTAATCAGCGTCTCAGCGCTCAATAATCGCCGTAACGCCCTGACCGCCAGCAGCACAGATTGAAATCAAACCACGCCCGGAACCTTTCTCTTCCAGTAGTTTGGCCAGCGTCGCCATTATCCGCGGCCCAGTTGCGGCAAAGGGATGACCGGTAGCAACACTGGAGCCATTCACATTGAGCTTGCTGCGGTCGATGCTGCCCAGCGCGCCCTCAAGGCCCAGTTTATTTTTACAGAAGTCTTCATCTTCCCAAGCCTTCATGGTGCACAGAGCCTGAGCGGCGAAGGCTTCGTGAATCTCATAGAAGTCGAAGTCCTGCAAGGTTAGGCCGGCGCGGGCAAGCATTCTTGGCACGGCGTAAGCGGGGGCCATTAGCAGGCCTTCACTCTGTTGCCCCTCGGTGTAGAAATCCACCGCTGCCACTTCGCTATGGGTGAGATAGGCCTGAATCGGCAGGTTTCGTGCAGTGGCCCATTCTTCACTGGCGAGCAATACAGCGGCTGCGCCATCAGTGAGAGTGGTTGAGTTGGCGGCTGTTAAGGTGCCATTTTCCCGGTCATAGGCAGGCTTGAGTTTGGCCAGCTTTTCCAGAGGCGTGTCGCGCATAATGCCATCGCGGCTGACACCGTTAAACGGCTTTATAAGATCATCGAAAAATCCGCGGTCGTAGGCTGCAATAAGGTTCTGGTGGCTGTTAAAGGTTAGTTGGTCCTGGTCTTCACGGCTAACTTTCCATTCCTTGACCATAAGCTCACAGTGCTGGCCCATAGACATTCCAGTGCGCGGCTCGGCATTGGCGGGTATGGCAGGCACCATAAAGCTGGGTCTAATACTTGCCATGACTTTTAAGCGCTGACCTAGGGTTTTGGCGCGGTTTAGGCGCAGTACCATTTTGCGGTATTTTTCATTGAGGGCTATGGGTGCATCGCTCGCGGTATCTGTACCACCGGCAATACCGGAGTCAATTTGTCCCAGAGCAATTTTGTTGCCCACCAAGATAGCGGCTTCAAGACCGGTGCCACAGGCTTGCTGCACATCATAGGCTGGGGTTTGCAGAGACAGACCTGAGTCTAAGGTGGCTTCTCGCGCCAAATTAAAATCCCTAGAATGTTTCATTACGGCGCCGGCGGCGACTTCCCCAAGACGTTCACCTTCTAAATCAAAACGCTGCACAAGACCTTTTAAAGCGGCGGTGAGCATATCCATATTACTGGCGTCGCTATAGGCAGTGTTACTGCGAACAAAGGGAATTCTGCTTCCGCCGACAATGGCTACTTTGCGAATCTCGGTCATAATGTCTTTCCAGTGATTTAGTTATTAGAAGGTAATAGGTGGTGCTTCAATGATCAATGGCACCAGAATAGGTGATTAAACGCCATAAGCCAATGACTCTAATAATCCAAAATACTGTCATTGTGGTCAATTCCATTACTCAGGTTGTGAGTAGAATGGCACTATTCACTTTTAATGCAGGGAAACAACAATGTCTGATACCTATTTGGAACTTGCCAACTCGGCGCTAGGGAAAAAGCTCTTTTCCGCCATGGGACTCCCAGAGCCTGTTGCCCTGGTGCGTGAGGACCCGAAGCAAGCGCATAATTTGAGCGGGCAGGTTCTTTTAGGGGCTAGCTTGGGTGCGCTATTCTCGGACCAAATTAAATCCTTTTTGCAGGGCACCTCCCTGCAGATTAGTGATCCTCTTGTCACAGAGAAACGCCACCTTATTTATGACGCATCGGGTATTGCCACTGCAGAGCAAAGCGCAGAGCTCTATGAATTTTTTCACCGACAGGTAAAGTCACTGCCATCCTGTGGTCGAGTCATTGTTATCGGTTTAAAGCCCAGCGCTGCCCCTAATTCCGAGCAGGGTGCTGTGCAGCGAGGCCTGCATGGTTTTATTAAATCACTGGCGAAAGAGATCGGTCGCAATGGTTCGACGGCTAATTTACTGATGGTCGAAAAGGGCGGTGACGCGGCTATAGAGGCCCCTATTCGTTTTCTGCTCTCCGCTGGCTCGGCCTTTATGAATGCACAGATATTGACGGCGACCACGCCCGTTGCGGCTATGGAGGCTGATTGGCAGCGGCCATTAGAGGGCAAGATGCTTGTCGTCACCGGCGCAGCGCGGGGTATTGGCTTGGCCATTGCCGAGGTGCTGACTCGAGATGGCGCCACTGTTATCGGTGTGGATGTGCCCCAGGCGGAAAAAGAACTTACTGAAGCGATGGAGCGATTGGGGGGATTGGCGCTGCCTCTGGATATTACTGGCGAGGGCGCGGCAACGACTCTGCGAGACTTTTGCTCCGCTCAGACTTCGTCACTGCATGGCATTATTCACAATGCCGGTGTCACCAGAGACAAAATGTTATCGCGTATGACTGACCACCAGTGGAATATGCTGATGCAGGTCAATCTGGGCAGTGTGCAACGGATTAACGCGGCGCTGCTGGAAACACAACTTCTCGATAATGGCGGCAAGATTGTCGGTGTGGCCTCGATCAGTGGTATTGCCGGCAATGTTGGGCAGACCAATTATGCCTTCTCTAAATCGGCGGTGATTGGCATGGTCGAGACTTCTGCCGAGTCTTGTGCCTCCCGCGGTATAACGATTAATGCGGTAGCGCCGGGCTTTATTGAAACCCAGATGACCGCGGCCATTCCCTTTGTCACTCGCCAGATGGGTCGGCGACTTTCTTCGTTGGGGCAGGGCGGTTTACCGATTGATGTGGCAGAGGTGATTGGCTTTTTTGTCAGCCCTCAGGCCGCGGGTATTAATGGCAATGTGGTGAGAGTCTGTGGACAGAGTATTTTGGGTGCTTAATCAGACCTGAGGAATTACTAAGCATTCCATTAAAGAGTATTAAAAAAAAATGGCGAGGAGCAAAACTCCCCGCCATTTTTTTTGTGCTGATTTTAATAACGCTTTTGAGAACTTGATGGAGAACTTGATGGAGAACTCAATGGAGAACTCAATGGAGAACTAAACAAGTAGCCCCTTTAAGCGTGAAGCGCTGCGTTAAGTTCAACTGCGCTCTTGTTAGTGAGGCACTCAACCGCACCACTGACCGAGTTACGTCTAAATAATAGATCGCTTTTACCCGCTAGGTCGCGGGCTTTCATCTTGCCGCTGGCCTGCTTTTGGTCGTCGAGCATGGTGACGATGGTGCCCGCAGTAACATAGAGGCCGGCTTCAATGGTGCAGCGATCACCCAGAGGAATACCGAGACCTGCGTTGGCGCCGAGTAGACATTTTTCACCTACTGAAATAACCATGCTGCCACCGCCAGAAAGGGTGCCCATGATCGATGCGCCGCCGCCGATATCGGATCCAGCGCCGCAGAATACACCAGCGGAAACACGACCTTCAATCATATTCGGACCTTCGGTACCGGCGTTAAAGTTGATAAAGCCTTCGTGCATCACAGTAGTGCCTTCGCCCACATAGGCGCCAAGACGAACGCGTGAAGTGTCGGCAATACGCAGACCACTGGGAACCACGTAATCGACCATCTTGGGGAACTTGTCCACACAGTCGACAGATATTGGCTGGCCAGCAAGACGCGCTTCTAACTGACGGGCTGGCAGCTCTTCGATATCGATAGCGCCAACACTGGTCCAGGCGCAGTTCTTCAATACACCGAAGATACCGGTGAGGTCTGTGCCATGTGGCTTAACCAGTCGGTGAGACAGCAGGTGCAGTTTCAGGTAGCCCTGAGGCACTGAAGTTGGCGGAGTGTTTTCAGCGAAGGCTGTGGCCACAACAGGACGGCTTGAGGCGGCCAGTGAGGCAACGCTGTCAGCCATATCAGAGTAACCATTTTGCTTGAGTGCAGATTGCAGTGCAGCTAATTGCTCGGCACTGGGTTCCATATCCCCATCGGTCAATCCCAGGGTCACGGCGAAAATATCTCTTAGAGTTTGCTCTGGATTCAGCAGTGGCTGTGGGTAAAACACCTCCAGCCATTCGCCTTTAGAATTTTTGCTACCAACGCCAATGGCGAAACTGTACAAATTACTCATGCTAATTCTCTTTTGTTGATTTGACGGATTAATTAAATATTGTTTGGTATTGCTCGGCTTTAAAGCCAATATTGATTACACCCTCTACGTCTAATACGGGGCGTTTGATCATCGCCGGATGTTCCACCAGCAGGGCCGCCACATTGTCACTGGTGGTTGCCTCTTGAATACTCGGGTCGAGCTTGCGCCAGGTGGTGCCACGGCGGTTGAGCACTGTTTCCCAGCCAGCCTGAGCAATCCACTGCTCGATGGTGGCGGCGTCTATGCCGTCAGCGCGAAAATCATGAAAGCGGTATTCAATGCCATTGTCGCTCAGCCAGTTGCGGGCCTTTTTGATGGTGTCGCAGTTTTTAATCCCGTAGACGGTAACCAATGCAGCAAACTCCTTGTGTTTTCTGGCCCTGCAGCATAGCAAAAAAGCGGCTTTCAAAAAATCCTATTGTGGGTTTAATTGATCGCAAGAAACGGAGTGTTAAGGGTTTGGTGATGGGGAATAGTTATTTGCCTCAATAAGTGTCAGGATAAAGTTTATGGACAAGCAATTAGATCAATACTGGCAAGCTGTGGTAAATCGAGATGTCAGCTGTGATGGCCAGTTCTTTTACGGGGTTTTAAGCACCGGTATTTACTGTCGGCCTTCCTGTGCCTCACGAACCCCGCTGCGTAAGAATACGCGTTTTTATATTGCTCAAGAAGCGGCTCATAGCGATGGTCTGCGGGCCTGTAAGCGTTGTCGGCCAGACGCAGATCTAAATGCCACAGAGAACCTAATGCATGAGATCTGTCGCTATATTGAGGCCCATTATCAGCAGCCGCTAACCCTGGCTGTATTGGCTGAACAAGCAGCGATGAGCCCAAGCCATTTTCAGCGAAGGTTTAAACTTGCCCTGGGTATGTCACCGAAAAAATATCAAGATGCCTGCCGTCTAAGACTGTTCAAAAGCGATTTGAAAAACGATTTAAAAAAAGAGACTAATATCACCCATACAATGTATGCCTCCGGCTACGAATCGAGTTCGCGACTCTATGAAAAAATCGACACTCACATGGGCATGACCCCAAGTACCTACCGCAAGGGAGGCGCTGGCGAGCTGATCTCTTACGCCGCTGCAGAGACTAGTCTAGGTCGGGTGATGATTGGTGCCACCGATCGTGGTATCTGTTTTTTACAGTTTGACGATGCCGAGGACAAGTTACTGGCTCAGCTTGCATTGGAGTATCCCAAGGCCAGTTTTCAGCCTATGCCGCTTGAATCTCAATCTCTATTTGATCAATGGGTTGCTCAGCTCAATGAATTTTTACAGGGCAGGACGCGGGTATTGGGTCTGCCCATGGATATTCGCGGTACCGCTTTTCAATGCATGGTCTGGGACTATTTGGTGAGCATTCCCTCTGGCACTTTGCAGTCCTACACCGAGGTGGCCATTGGCATAGGCAAACCCAAAGCCGTTCGCGCTGTGGCCAGTGCCTGTGCAAATAATAAAATCGCTATCACCATTCCCTGCCATCGGGTAATTCGCGGTGATGGCAGTCTGGCAGGCTATAAGTGGGGTTTGACGCGGAAGCGATCGCTGATAGATCTGGAACGCAGAGCGCTGTTTAAATTGGAGCGCAGAGCGCTTGTTGATGATTGAGTTACAGGTGGTGCAACCTTTTCCCTGGCAGCAGCTGCTGCATTATCTGTCGTTTCGTCTGGTGCCTGAGTTTGAATCTGTTGAGGACAATCACTATCAGCGGGTTTACCAAGATGGCTTAGTCAGAGTGACTTATGATGAGGCGAGGTGTCTGTTACAGATTGAATCCGATCTGCCCGAGGATCGGCTCGATGATGTGGTTATTCGGGTATCACGGATATTTCGGCCACAACTCTGCACTAAAATAATTTACCAGCAACTACTGCCCCATCTCCCGGCATTGTCTAAGACGATGGGCTTTAGGCCTCTGGGTTGCTGGGAACCCTTTGAACTTTGCCTGCGCACCATAATTGGTCAGCAGGTTACCGTTGCGGCGGCCAATACCATTATGCGTCGACTAATAGAACGCTGCGGGAAGTTGACCCCTGAGGCGGTGATTGCTGCTGACTTGACTGATATGGGTATGCCCGGGGCGCGAGTGACAGCATTAGTCACTTTGGCAACTGCCATCGCCGAGGGTGAGTTGGATCTGTCAATGCCCTGGCCTGAGCTAAGAGATACCTTGATTAAATTACGCGGCATTGGCCCCTGGACCTGCGGCTATTTGGCGATTCGTCTGGGGATGGATGAGGATGCTTTTCCGGAGACCGATGTGGGCCTAATTCGCTCGTCTAAGGCTGAGAGTGCAAAAGCCTTGCTGGCCAGTGCTGAGCAGTGGCGACCTTACCGTGCTTATGCCGCTGTGGGTCTTTGGGCATTAGATTAATGCCTTAAGGCTTATGAGCAACAAAGGGATTTTTACGGTTCGGATAGCAGGTGTTACAAATCTCACAGACGCGACCATCGCAGCCTCTGGCGCTGCAAAATTCACGGCCATAAAAGATAATCTGCAGATGCAGGGCATTCCAGCTTTCCTTGGGGAAAAGTTTCTTTAAATCCCGTTCTGTCTGGGTGACGCTCTTGCCTTTGGTGAGTCCCCAACGTTGCGCCAGTCTATGGATATGGGTGTCCACAGGAAATGCCGGATGGCCAAAGCCCTGGGACATCACTACGCCAGCGGTTTTATGGCCGACTCCCGGCAGTGATTCCAATGCCTTCCAGTCATCCGGGACTATGCCGTCATACTGCTCTACAAGCATCTTTGAAAGCACGGAAATGGCGCTTGATTTTTGCGGTGCTAAGCCACAGGGGCGGACGATTTTATAGATGCTGTCGAGCGGCACATGCTGCATTTCAAAGGGATTGTCCGCTAGGGCAAACAGCGCAGGTGTAACCAGGTTGACGCGGATATCAGTGCACTGAGCGCTAAGTAGAACGGCGACTAAAAGCTCAAAGTTGTTTTTGTGGTCCAGAGGTATGGGGGTTTCTGGATAGGTCTCTTTGAGCTTTTCGAGTATGTAGTCGGCGCGCTGTTGTTTTAACATTTCTAGTCCCTTAGAACGTTTAGATTATCAGTCCGCTAGGCTCTGCACATATTGTTTAATACGCAGAGCAGCTTCTATACAAACCTCAGTTTCAGCTACCAGTGCCATTCGCACTCGTCCTTTTCCTGGATTGCCAGCGTCAGTATCTCGGGACAAATAGCGTCCGGGCAGCAGTGTGACATTTTGCTGGGCAAATAGACCGGCGGCAAATTCGGTGTCATCAATGGGCGTTTCCGGCCACAGGTAAAAGCTTGCCGTAGGCTCGGGGAAGGTGAGTACATCCTTGAGAATCTCGGTGACTGCGGCAAACTTTTCGCGGTATTGACGGCGGTTGTCGATGACGTGGGTTTCATCACTCCAGGCTGCTGCTGAAGCCGCCTGAGTGGCCATAGACATAGCGCAGCCGTGATAGGTACGAAAGCGTAAAAAGTCACTCAATAGGGTCGCATCACCGGCGACAAATCCGGAGCGTAGGCCGGGTAGGTTAGAGCGTTTCGAGAGACTGTGAAACGCTACGCAGCGGCTGAAGTCGTTGCGGCCCATTGCCACGCAGGCTTCTAAAATACCGGGTGGCGGGTTCTGCTCGTCAAGATAGACTTCTGAGTAGCATTCATCACTGGCAATAATAAAGTCGTACTGATCAGCCAACACAATCGCTTGCTGCAATTGCTCGATGCTCATCACTGCGCCGGTGGGGTTGCCCGGTGTGCAGATCTGCAACAGCTGGCAGCGCTCCCAGACTTCGGGGGCAACGGCACTCAGGTCGGGAATAAAGCCATTGTCTAAGGTGCAGTCTAAAAAATGCAGCTCGGCGCCAGCCAGCAGGGCGGCTCCTTCATAAATTTGGTAGAACGGGTTGGGTGAGACCACTAGCGGTTCATGTGCGCTGGTATCGATCACGGCTTGGGTAAAGGCAAATAGCGCTTCCCGAGTGCCTGTGACTGGCAGTACATTCTGCTCTGGGTCCATGCTGCTGTGGGGCAACTTAAAACGTGCCGTGCACCAATCCGCTATGGCCTGACGCAGTGGCAGCCCACCTTTGGTTGTCGGGTAGATGGCTATCTGATCAATGTTGTCGATCAGCGCCTGCTTCACAAAGGCCGGCGACTGATGCTTGGGCTCGCCAATAGAGAGGGCGATGGGCGATAGATGGGCGGGTGGAACTGTGCCCGCCATTAATGCCTTGAGGCGCTCAAAGGGGTAGGGGTGTAGTAAATCTAATTTTGGATTCATTGTTTACTCTTGGTCGATATTACCGGACTCTATTGTTTGTGCCTTTTGTTTTTGGCCGCCGTATTTCAGGTGGTTTTTAAGCGGCTCAGTTCCACACTTTCATCTTGCGCAGTTTATATTCCTGACCTTCTTCTTCGTTGCGCTGATCCAGTTCAGTGGAGATCGCTTTGGTTAGGGCGGCACTCAACTGGTCGTCGCTGAGTGGCTCAAAGTTGTTATCGGTAAGATAGAAAATATCTTCAACTCGTTCTCCCAGTGTTGAAATCTTGGCGTTGAGTACACGCAGTTCAAAGCGCACAAATATCTGGGTTAGATGGGCCAGCAGTCCAGGTCGGTCGGGTGTAATTATTTCAAGTATCGAGCTGTTGGTTTCAATATCCTGACGCAGAGAAGCGCTGGTCTTTAGGGCGAAGTTCTTCAACTGTCGCGGTGTGCGCTGGCTGCTATCAGTGCAGATTTCTGTGGGGTTTGAAATGGCTTGCTCTAGACTTTTGAGAATTTTTTCACAGCGGAGCGCGTCTTTGCCTATAGGCTGATCTTCTTCATCGAGCACATAGAAGACATCGAAAGCACTGCCATCGCTGGTGGTGTGCAGGCGAGCATCGTGGATATTGAGATTGAGCCGGTCTAGGGCGGCGGCAATAATCGAGAAGTTATTGTCACGGTCCTTACAGTGGACAAAAATCTGCGTCGCCACGGGTATTTCTACACCCACGTCTTTGATCAGAATGACCGCTTTTTTGGGCACCTGACTGGAGAGAATGGCTTTAGTAAATTCGGCCACATCTTCGGCGCTTTCACGCAAAAAGAAATCTTCATCTACATCGCGCCACACATTGATTGCCTGCTCACTGTCGATATTGTCTGCCAGCAGGGCACGCAGGGCTGCATCTTTGGCCTCGCGGACCCAGGCATCTCTACTGGTAGGACTGACAGTTCCCAGTTGCAAGGCGCGCTTGGTCTCAAAATAGAGATTGTGCATCAATGAGCCTTTCCACTCGGTCCAGAGACGCGGGTTGGTGGCGTTGATATCGGCAACGGTTAGCACATAGAGATAATCCAAATGCATTTGGTCGCCCACATGGGTGGCAAACTTATGGATCACCTCTGGATCTGAGGTATCTTCACGCTGGGAGATGGTCGACATCAGCAGATGATTTTCCACCAGCCATTTAAGCAGGCCGATCTCTTGGGGTTGCAGACCATGGCGCTCGGCAAAATGCTCTATATCAGCAGAGCCCAGCAGCGAGTGATCGCCACCGCGTCCTTTGGCGATATCGTGATACAGAGCGGCTATAACAATCAGTTCGCGGCGGCTAAAGTTTTTATAGATATGCGAGGCCACAGGAAATTTGGCGGCGACTTCAGGCATGGTTAGGCGACGGACGTTGCGCACTACTTCTAATGTGTGCACATCAACTGGATAAATATGAAAAAGGTCGTGTTGCATCTGGCCGACAATCTTGCCGAATTCAGGCAGGTAGCCACCCAAAATGCCAAAGCGATTCATGCGCTGGAGCTGATTTGACAGCTTGTAGGGCGCTTTGAGTATGCGCATAAACAGCGCACGGTTTTCTGGGTCTGCACGGAATTCGTCATTGATCAGACCGCGATGCAAACGAATCTGACGGATGGTGGATGCACGGATGCCTTCGATGCTGTCGTTTTCACCCATGATCGCAAACAGCTCGAGCAGGGCGGAGGGATCGTCGATAAAGACTGATTCGTCAGTGGTATCCAGATCGTTGTCGCGAATCACAAAGCGCGCATTGATTGGCGTGACCACTTTGACTTTGTTCTTGCGGTAAATGGCTTCGTCGAGATATTCCAAGAGCACTTCATTGAGCTCGCGGATGGACATTACAACCTGGTAGTAGCGCTGCATAAACTTTTCAACACCCAGTCGCTCGGGGCTGTCCTCATAGCCGAACATCACCGCCAGTTTGCGCTGATAATCAAACAATAGGCGCTCTTCCGGGCGATCGGTTATCAGGTGCAATCCATAGCGAACTTTCCACAGGAACTCTTCGTCTCTGCGCACAGTGGCGTACTCTTCCTCAGACAAAAAGCCTTCGGCAATTAATAGCGAGCGGCGGTGCACTTGGAAATGACGCTTAGCGGTCCAGTTAAATACTTGGATATCTCTGAGGCCACCTGGAGCTTCTTTGATATTGGGTTCAAGGTTGTACTCGGTATCGCCATGCTTGCGGTGACGGGCTTTTTGCTCGTCGATTTTGCCGTGATAAAACTTTTCTGAGGCCCATATCTTGTTTGGCCCAGTTTTGGTCTTGAGCTTGTCGAGCAGTTCTTTGCCACCGGAGAGGAGACGGGTCTCCATCAGATTGGTGGCCACTGTAATATCGCCCTTGGCTTCGTCGACGCACTGGGAAATACTGCGGGTGCTGTGACCGATCTTAAGTTGGATATCCCAGAGAAAGGTCAGAAATTGTTCGATGCTTTGACGGTAGCGGCTGGGTTTATCCCGCTTCATTAGAATGAGCAGGTCTATATCCGAGTGCGGGTGCAGTTCGCCGCGACCATAGCCGCCCACGGCGATCAGGCTGATATCAGCATCCCACTCAAAGCGATTCCAGGCATGGCGCAGAATCAGGTCAGCAAAATGGGCGCGTTCATTAACCAGTTGGTGAACATTTTCACCTTCATTAAAACGCTTGTTGAAATGATTGCTGGCGAAGCCTAACGCGCCGCGAAATACGTCAATGGGGTCGCCATTTTCGATATCCATGACAAAGCGTTTCTCATCAAAGAAAATCGGCACTAGATAAGTTTTTGGATGCATGGTTATTTTTTCTTGTAGGGTTCTTCATTGCGGGCGGTAAGGACTTCAACACCAGTACTGGTGACGACCATGGTATGTTCCCACTGGGACGAGAGTCGGCCGTCGCGAGTTTCAACGGTCCAGCCATCAGATTTGATCTTGGTGCTGTACTTGCCAGCATTGACCATAGGCTCGATGGTGAAGGTCATGCCTTCCTCGAGAACCAGTCCGGTGTCGGGCTTGCCGTAGTGCAGCACCTGTGGCTCTTCGTGGAACTCCATGCCAATGCCGTGACCGCAGTAGTCACGGACCACTGAATAGTAGTTAGCTTCGGCGTGGGTTTGAATCACATGACCTATATCGCCGAGACGAACGCCAGGTTTGACCATGTCGATGGCTTTGTAGAGGCACTCTTGAGAGATATCGATCAAGCGCTGGGCATGTGGGGCAACCTCGCCGACTACGTACATCTTACTAGTATCGCCGTACCAGCCTTCTTTAATAACAGTGACATCAATATTGATGATGTCGCCGTTCTTGAGAATCTTTTTGTCTGATGGGATGCCGTGGCAAACCACCTGATTAACTGAGGTGCAGACAGATTTTGGAAAACCGCGATAGCCGAGGCAGGCGGGAATGGCTTTTTGCACATCAACTATATGGTCGTGACAGATCTTATCCAGCTCTTCGGTGCTCACACCGGGCACTACATATTGTCCAATCAGTTCGAGAACTTCGGCAGCTAAGCGTCCTGCAACGCGCATCTTGGCGATATCGTCCGCCGATCTTAGTTGTATGGTCATGTTTGGCCTTCATCTATGTAGAGTGTGGGTATTGTACGCATCAAAGTCCCATTCGGGGAGTGCCTTTGGGCCTTATACGTAAACTATTCATCCTGCTATCTATCTCACTTGCTATACCTATGGTCTGGTCTTGGTAAACTCCTGTCTAAAAGCGAGCCAGAGGCTGCGCTGTTGATGTGGCCGGTCAGCTACTTTGCTGAGCTTTTTTTCTTTAATTAGATCAATCAATATGGTATAAAGCGCGCCGTCTGGTGAGATGTCTCAGCAGGCGTTAATGTAACTAAACTTTTTTTAAACGACACACACGTTCCGACACAGTGATCTGGGTGCCTAAAAGCGAAATATTAGCTTGAATGGTTGATCTACTGGGGTACGTGGAGGCTTAACCCCCAAAAGGAAAAATTATGTCTTCTGTAAGTATGCGCGATATGTTGCAGGCTGGTGTTCACTTCGGTCACCAAACCCGCTTCTGGAATCCCAA
>CAWLBR010000038.1:0-16374 GCA_963855085.1 Gammaproteobacteria bacterium | reverse complement strand
TGGGGCTTTTTTGGTTCTATAAGGAAGTCATCGAACGGTTAGATGGACTCGCGCAAAAGCGCTCGGGGTTGCACCCCGCCTTCGCGATGCGAATGCGCCCAAAATGCGGCGCATTTAGTCCGAGACCTAATTCGTACTTAACTATTCTAGAAGTTCAAACCAATACCTCTGTCATCCCGACAGAGCGAAATAACGAGGGATCTACTTGGCTGTGCCACCCGGAGAGATCAATCTATCCTGGATGAGATCCCTCGGCTACGCTCGGGATGACAGGTTTAGCTGGCATGGCAGGTTTGGTTGGGATGACAGGTTTAGCTGGTATGGCAAGTTTGGTTGGGATGACAGGTTTAGCTGGTATGGCAGGTTTGATTGGGATGACAGGTTTAGCTGGTATGGCAGGTTTGCTTGGGATGACAGGTTTAGCTGGTATGGCAGGTTTGGTTGGGATGACAGGTTTAGCTGGTATGGCAGATTTGGTTGGGATGACAGGTTTAGCTGGCATGGCTGGGATGACAGGTTTAGCTGGTATGGCAGGTTTGGTTGGTATGGCAGGTTTAGCTGGTATGGCAGGTTTGGTTGGTATGGCAGGTTTGGTTGGGATGGCAGGTTTGGTTGGGATGACAGGTTTGGTTGGGACGGCAGGCTTGATTAGCGGGTTAGGATGACCTGCTTGGTTTCATATGAGTGAAAGTCGGGAGACTCCACAGTATGTCATCCCGACCGCAGTGGAGGGATCTCCAACCAACCGCAGATTAGCTGGTTAACTTCTCAAGATCCTGCGGAGACGATATCGACAGACTCAGGTCTTTCAACAGTCCATTTTCAATACTGTAAATCCATGCATGCACTGAAAGGTCGGCACCGCGCTTCCAGGCACTCTGAACAACAGTGGAATTGCACACGTTGGCCGCCTGCTCTAGGACATTTAGTTCACAGAGTCTCTTGAACTTTTCGTCACCCTCCAACTGACTCAATTCCTCAGCGTGAAAGCGACTAACGTCTTTAATATGGCCCAACCAGTTGTCAATCAGACCATTCTCTTCATTGCCCATGGCTGCTTTGATGCCGCCACAACCGTAGTGACCGCAGACAACAATATGCTTAACTTTCAGCGCATCCACTGCATATTGAATAACTGATAGGCAATTGAGATCTGAGTGAACGGCAACATTAGCAATATTGCGGTGAACGAAAATTTCACCTGGGGGAAGCGCAACTATCTGATTCGCCGGTACTCGACTATCTGAACAGCCAATCCAAAGATACTCCGGAGCTTGCTGCTTCGACAGCTGAGCAAAAAACTCTGGGTCCTTGTCTTTAATCTCACTGGCCCACTTAACGTTTCTTTCGAACAGATGTGATAGGTTTTTCAAGACGGGGTCATCCTCTTTAGGGCTGCCATAAGGGCGTTTAATCTAGTCGTATTTTACAGATAGCGAGCTCAATTAATAGCCTGTTAGAGGAATAGTCGGCTGAATTAAGTGCACGGCGGCTTAAGTGCAAGGCCAATTAAGTGCACGGCAAATAAAAAGCCCAGAGAATTAAGAGCCACTGAGGAGAATCCCAGCTGGAGTAGTTGGGTCGGGCCGCGCACTAGTGAAGGCACGCATCAATGACCGACTGATATCCTCACCCAGATACTCAGCAAGTTTTTGCTCGCGATACTGCGCCGCCTCTCTAATCATTTGGATACCCTGCTGAGGATTGGACTTGCGCACAAAGTAGCCTTCGATCATCTTTTCCTCACCGTCCGAGATAATTTTGTAAGCCGACAATATCTGGTCTTCATTCAAATAATAGCGCTCGCTCGCCGCCTTGAGCTGTGCAAAGCGGTTGTCCAGATTAGCCAGAATTTTCAACCCGTCGTTATTACCCATTAACTGCTTGAGTTTGTTGCGCTGGGCCATAAGCGTGCCGGCATCAAAGGCATAGCCCTGCTGACTATCATAGATAGGCGCCAAGGCCATATAGCTGTCACGAAAGCTCTGCTCAGTAAAACGTACCCCACAACTAAGCAGTCTGGAGGCCAGCGATGAGTAGCGCAGGCGATATTCTAAGGCGCCACTCTCAGTTAAAATTTCAGCACTGACCAATTCATCAATGCTGGATGCCAGCTCGTCAGCAATGCCATTTTTTTGAGAGCGCAGCTGATACTCACGCAATGCAATCTGATCCCTAGATGATAGAAAGCTCTGAGATACCAGCGGAGAAAAACCCTGACCCAGTGACTTATAGGCATCGCCGAACAAGCTCACCAAAGTACTGCGCAGCGCACGCTCACCTTCTATTTTGGCTTCAATCTGCTGGGCTAATCCATCGGCGCTTCTGGCTTGCCAATACTGATCATCAAAGAGCTGGGATCGGGCGCTATTTTGAGCTCTGAGTTCCTGCAAAATAAGCATTCTTGCCTGTTCGTCGCTCAGACCAACTGCCCGCAACCGCTCTAAGTTGCTGTGCTCATACGGCTGAACCACTGAATCGGTTTCAATGTGAGAGGCTGCATAGCTAGAGGGATCGGCTACTGATGTTGCAGAGCCAGTGTCAGCAGCACTGCCATCTGCAGCATTAGTGGTATAGATATAACAGACCGCTACTAGGTTGAGCAGCAATGACAGCGACAGTATTATTTTGAATTTCATATTCACCCTTTTATACCAAGTTAATTTCCATATAACCTGTAGTGAATATAGGTGAGATTTGCTGAGTCTGCCGAGGGTCTCCGCAAGTGATCCTTAGTACTGACTCCAAGTCTGCTCAGCAGCGCTAAGGGCACCACTGCTGTCACTATCCCAGCCTTTGGCGAAGGTGTTGGTGATTTGTATAAATCCATCTCCAGCTTGGGCATTTTTCGGTGTTGCTTGGAGAGTGTAAGTGGAGGCAGTGGCGGCCTGCACGGTGATGTCATAAGACTTAGTGCCACTGTCACGCGGTGACTCTCGAAGTTGTGCAGGCAGCGCAACGGCGGTGCCTCCAGTGTCCTGATCGTAGCGATTATTTTCAGTGTAAAAGCGCTCCATAAACTGGGTCGCGTCCATGAGTACGGCCTGCGCATCTACACG
This sequence comes from Gammaproteobacteria bacterium, assembly GCA_963855085.1. Lineage (GTDB taxonomy): Bacteria > Pseudomonadota > Gammaproteobacteria > Pseudomonadales > Porticoccaceae > HTCC2207. The sequence continues at coordinate 13,315 of CAWLBR010000038.1, read as the reverse complement.
GCGCGCCTGAGTTACCTGATTGAGATAACTGGGATAGGCGATAGAGCTAAGGATGGCGACAATAACTACCACAATCATTAGCTCTATAAGGCTAAAACCACTGGTCCTTCGTTGCCCTGCTCGACTCTTAGCTTTACTCATGTAGAATTCCTTTTTACTTCACCGCTATCAATTTAATCGCTTTGCTATTGCCGCGCTCGACATACAGCCAGATGCTGTCGCCAATTTTTAAGTTAACCAGAGCGATGGGATTTCCCTGAGGGTTATAAATCGGCGTATTAAAGGGTACAAATAACTCTCGATCGCTGGCCACAAAAAGACGCTTTTCAATATCTATATAACTGATACTGACGCGATGTTTTTGCCAGCTAGGATCTATCCCCGAGTCAGCCACTGCCCCCAAAGAGATCAACGACAACATTAAGGCCAGCCAGAGACTGTTAAAACGACTTAGATAACTGTGCATAAGAGTTTCCCTATTTATCGAATTTCTCGCCATGGCGTCTGGCGATTGCGACCGGAATCTTCGAGTATCGATTCGAGGTTGCCTTTAGAGGTAGTGACATATTTAGATTCTGTGCGACCATCAGGGTGATTGACGATACCCGGGCGCGAGAGGATGCCGGCGTTAATTCTCTGAATGCCGGACCCATGAACATACTCGTCGTTGCCGTCACCGTCTAGATCGCCAACATTAATCATATCGGAATCGTTAAATTGACGGTCTTTATTAAAGTCGAACACTGACTCATCGAGACGACCGCCGTTTAGTGCATCCACTTCCATCAACCAACTGCTGCCCTCTCCATCACAGGGGTCACTGGCTGGGGTCAGAGTAACGAAGATCACTCGACCGCCGCGCAGAGTCGGCGGCTGCTGAACACGCTCTCCGGATTCAGGGAGATCTATATACCAGCCAAGTTTTTCACTGGCATCAACTGGATTGGAGCCGTCGTCCCAGACAATCTCCGTATCCGATACTACTCTAGCGCGCAGATCAGTGGCCGGAGCACTGTAGTTAGTAATGGTTTGCTCAAGCAAACGCGAGCGATCAAAGCCATTAATGTTATTGCCATCACGATCCCAGATGGCGTAAAAAGTCTGCTGACTGCTATCGATTAAATCGCTTTTACCCAGATACTGACCAGTGCCGAAATAAACCATAAAGCCCTCAGAGGTAGGATGACTTTTAACCTTTATGTCAGAGGTTATTGGCTGGGCAACGCCAGAGACTTCGGCGACAAACAGTGGCTGAGGACTGCCGCTGGAACCATAGGCGGTTCCCCAACTATTAATGTTACTGCTGGAGAGATCGAAGGCCCAGACATTGCCAAATAGATCTGCACCATAGACGCGGTCAACAATAAAGTCGCCATCCGCATCCACAACACTGGTGCCAATAATGCCATTGGGCCGCGACAGCCCTTTAGGGTCGTCCGCGGTGCCCACCTTGGTATCGAGTTTTTTAATAATGCTGCCGTCTTCGGCATCGAGAATATAAATCACCCCATTACCAGTGCTACTAGCATTGCCGTCGGCTTCGGTGGAGTTAATGCCATTGCCGACAATAACGCCCCATTTGCCATTGGCCAGACGCACTAGCGAGGGTTTCGAGAAGCTGTAGCCCAAATCTGCATCGTCTTGATCGGTGAATTCCCAGCGCGCGATCGTCGCAGCATTGCTCTCGGCAAAGCCGGCGGGGTTAGTTATATCCAACGCAAAATAGCCCTGCCCACCAGTGCCTAAAGCGGACACTAATAGACTGTGCCAACTGTCAGCATAGAAGACATCATTAGAGGTTATTGGTCCATCGACAAAGTTTTTATGGCTGTAGTCTGGCTGAGATAGTTGCCACAGGTTGTCGAATATAGACGCCGGCACATAGGCGAGTTTTTCTCTGCCATCTAGGGTGTTAAACCCATGCAGCATGCCATCGTTGGCGCCTACATAAACCATAGCTGGGCGACTTGCATAGGTGGTTTTAAAGGCCGCATAGCTGTCGCCTTCGGTGAAATTAGTGGAGGAAAAATAGAACCGCTCTGGGGGACCAACATAGGTCGGAACTGAGGCGATAATATCACCCAACACTGATTTACGGTTGCGGAAACTGCCGCCATTGCCTTTGGCAATCTCTTGGCCTCGGGCGCCGCGCAGATAGTTTAGCCGCGCGCTGCCACGATTATTATCCGGTTGTTTTAATGAGGCCTTACGGACAGACCCTAGCGCCGCTGCCCAGCGAAAGGGGATCGCTGTGCCGTCGTCATGGCGAGTAATAATCACCCGATTTGTGGGTCTGGTTTTGGATACTCTTCGGTTTAACTCAGGACAAAAACCGCCGGTTAAACTACAGGCGGCATCCCATGCAGAGGGACAGATATTACCCAGTGCAATGGGGCCACAGTTGCTGCCATCCGAAATCGGCTGGGCAATCAGGTTGCCAGTCCAATCATTAGTGGTGAAGCGGGCAAAAAACAGTGCCGTATCAGATGAAATAGTGCCTGAGTTAAGTGCTGCAGTGGCAAATGAACCTGTGCGCTCCAATACACTGTTAATGACATCGGTAAAGGCAGACACCAGATCCTGGGGGTTTTGTGCCGATAAATAGGTGCCGCGAGAGTTGATTGAGGCGTGCCAGAGATCATCAACCTTCGCTTGATCATTACCATCACTTGCCGAGGGCCAGGTCTTGGAACCATCGACTAGCTGATCATAGTCATCAGGGAAATCGCGCTCGCCAGACACTCCTAAGCCAATCATAAAGTTGACCATATGCTGCCAATTGGCGGGATCATTGACTGGGTTCCAGAAAATATCACTGTTGTTGGCGTTACCATCACCATCGATAGCCGATGACAGATCACTGACACTCAGCGGCACATTATTGGTCGCCGCGGGTCGCAAATCACGATGCCAATAGTGAAAAGCAACATCTGCCAAGTAGGTGGAGTTATTGTCTTTAAAGGGCGCCCGGGGCACATAGTTATTGACTCCATAATCATTGGCTAGGATGCTGTGACTACTGTTGTCTGCATTGCCAATTCCAGATGGCGAGCCGCTATTCCACTCACCATCAGTCATCATAATATGGAAATTCTGCCGACAAGAGCGCTCTACCGAGGTGCCATCGGAGGGGGCATCTCTATAGGGAGCTGCAGTCTCAAGATACTCTCCCACCTTGTTCATGGCGGTTAACAATGGCGTGCCACCGTTGGCTGGCAGGCTTAGCAACCAATTGAAAAATGTTTCCCTGCGCGTGCCGGAAAATGGCTGCACCCCGGCTAGTGTGCTGTTGTTAATACGCTGATAGCCAACACGAATATTCGAATTAAAATGTGAGAAGGCTAGAGAAGCAGCGGTCTTGGTGACATAAACACGCTTGCGGTAATAGGAGTACCAGTTGGCAAAATTAGTCCGCTCATCCGCACTGTCTGTAACACCACTGCCAGATGTCGCACTAACCACAACCTTTTTATAGCAGTCATCATCGCCCACTGTGCCATTGCAATTATTTAGCGAATCATCGAACAGGTAGTAGTAACCTGGCTCCGACGTCGAGCTAGAATAGCGATAATAGAAGCCATCAGAATAATTCGACGAACCACAGTGAGTCTGATTGATACCGCCCCAGCTCGGTCTATAACTCGTGGAAAGATTCTTAGCACAGCTACCACTGCCAGTTTTATTAAAACCGTCGTCCCAGGCGGCGGTAAATGAAGCATTACCCAAACTGACACCCTCTTCATCGACTGGGGGATCATAGAGAATCTCTGGGTCATAATAAATTTTATTAAATGCCGCGGACTTGGCTCTTTTAGTTGAGCGGTAATCGCCAACGCTGGTTGGCATAAATGACCAAGCCATACTGCCGGAGTCATCCATGGTTAAGATAATATTCGGGTCGACTCCGGCTAGTGTAAATAGCGGTGTGTCACTCAGGTCAAACTGCTCTGCCACAGCCTGCCAGTTGACACTTAAGCTGGTTATCAGCAGAAGGCTCTTTATTAGCAGAAGGCTCTTTATTAGCTGAGGGCTCTTTATCCGCAGAGGGCTCTTTATCCGCAGAGGGCTCAAGAGAAAAAATCGCGCGCTTCTAGATTCTTTTTTCATCAGTTTTATGTCTCAATTATTGTGTTTTTCTAATGTCGTTTGCAGAACCGACCGAGCACCCTGTGAGCGCCCATTACCCAGTGCTGAAACGCGATAATAGAAAACGCCGGTGCGTGTCGCCAAGGTGTCGGGGTCATTGTCCGAAGGTTCAAAACCTGACTCTTCGATAACATATCGCGGCATCCCATAGAGATCGTCAAATAGACTGGTGCCGCTACCCGAGCTACTGCCATAAACAAGCCCGCTATTCGACCAGTCAAAGCTCGATGAGCCGATCGCATCAGAGATAGAACCGGTCTGCCAGACGCCGCTGGTACCATCGGCACTGGACTCAATTAAATCCGGCTGAAATAAAAACCACTGAGCAGCGTCAATCAAGGCTGATTCAGCGGCTTGAAAGGCCCGTGACTGCTCCCACTCATTGGACGCCATGCGCTCTTCCATAGCAGTGCCACGCATTGACGAGATGCCCAGCATGGAGAGGACCAACATATAAATCATCACCGAGATAAGTACCGCACCCCTTTGTGAAATCTGTTGTTTAGGAAGCTGTATTGAAAGCTGTTTTTTACTCATTTAATTAATCCTGTTGCGCAGAGCGGCATAGCTCCAGAAGGCTTTACGGATACGCATATCATCTCCAGCATTGGCTTCAGCACCGTTAAAACTAAATGATCTTGGAGCACTGGCAATGCCATTCGCCGATTGCAGCAACAGACCAACACGCACTCCGATTACCGCTTCCCAATCGATTACCGCGCTGGCATCGACATAGACATCGGGCTCTTGGTCTCCGTCGGTGTCTTCGGCCAGTAATAGCTGCATATCGTCAATACCAGATGTCAGCAGCATGGCGCTATTAGTGTTTAGTGAATATTGATAGAGGCCCGGCTCGCCAGCGGTATCCACAGCGACAAAATAAGTGTGGGCATCGAAGGACAAAATTTGCGCATCAGTCTGATAGGCTTTGGAAAGGCGATTGGTTGTATTGGTGCTATTGGCGTGAGCAATGGTTATGGTCCCACCATTAGAAACTGATGTGGCGCGAAATAAATCAGCACTGGAACAATCGGAAATCAAGATAAAATCGTTGGCCACCAGCCCATCGGGATTAGAGGTAATTTGAATATTGGCATTGTCCGTTCCCATATTGCCGGTTAATGAAATACCACCGCCGCGTATGGACTGCAGGGTAATCACATCAGTACCGGCAACCCTTGTCAGGCTGGTGGGATTAGTCCAGCCAGTGCCGCCTTCAAAGACGGTCAAGCCATCGCTTAAACTGGCAAAGGTCGGCGGTGAATTGGCAATGATATTCGGTGTAATGTCTTCCATACTGCGACAGCCAGCATAGCCAGACATGCGGATATCATAGAGCAGCGCATCGGTGGCATGGCGACCATTTTCCTGCACTCGGGCCATCTGTTCATTAACCGTAAACATCTGCTTGCTGCCACTGAAGACGTAAATCATCGCCGCCAGCAAAATAAACTGAATGACCATGGCGACCAATAATTCGACCATACTCAAACCACTCTGACGAGCAGCCGAATGTTTTAACTGGGCCCTTTTTAACTGGGCCTTTTGCAACTTGCCTTTTTTTAACTGTCCCTTCAGAGACATCGGTAAAGATCCCATTATTGCAACCTCACAGTAAGGCTAAACTGCTGGGCATTACCGCCAGACAACCCGCGACTGTCATCCCACTGCACCACCAAAGTACAGATCTGCGTGGCCGAAACACAGGCGATAGAGCCACCACCGGAGGGCAGTATGGTCGCTAGGTCAGTGCGCCACTGAGTCAGGTCTGCCACTTCAAGTCCACCACTTATAGGAGGTGACGCAGTGAGCGCCAAATTATAATCGCCGCTTAGGGCCCCGTTTGAGTTAGCGCGCAATTGGTCAATCATCGCGTTAGAAACTACTGCCGCCTGACTGCGCAAATAGGCGCTATGGGTATTGGAGACTGCGCTAAGCTGCATTTTCATCACCCCAAACAACCCGATTACCGAAACCAAAATAGCAATCAGCACCTCAATCATGCTGAGCCCAGACTGGCGATAACGCCCCCTACTTAAACTCTTCATTAGCTGCAATCTCCATGGCTGACCGATGCTCGGCCACTGGGCTGAAGGGAGATGATTCTCGAGTCGATCGCATCGCAATCCCCCGGTTCTAAAGTGAAGACAAAGGAGGCATTACTGGGAGAAAGCCCACCGCGAGAGGTGAATGCCATGTAGGTATCAGTGGGAGAATTAGTTGCAGCTATAGCCAGAGAGCCATCGCCATTCAGCGCTTCCCACTGCATTAAAATATCTGCGGGGTCGTCAAAGTCTGAATCATTATTGGTGTCGGCGACCAGATTCCAACCACCGCTCCAGTCACTGCCAGCCACAGACACCAAGCGCACTTCAGTGCCGCGCTTAATAGCTTCGCTGCGCGCCATATTGACGCTATAGAGCATATCGTTAGCTTGAGAGGTGACCCGATTATTATCGATAAATGTGACATAGGAGGGCACGCCAACGGCGAGAAGAATCGCGGCTATAGACACCGTGACCAGTAGTTCTAATAGTGTAAAACCTTTATTCCTGACGGCACTGAGCTGTGCATTCATTGATCTATATCCTACATCCGTTGTAAGAGTAGCCGCGTTTCTCGGTCGCGAGCTGTATGTCACATATTGAGTCTCATCCCGAGACAAAAGTTGCCGCGATAATAACAACTGTTAGGGAGTATAGACGTGATGCTGTTCACAACCATCTCGGATTCAGTCGGTTTTTCAAAAAAAATGGCCGGGTGGCAGTCCGGTGAGTCGAGGGTACTGCGTTTCTAACGCGGTGACGCTAGGTCTACTCAGTGTGAATAAGAATATACCCGCAATTCACTCGGGAGTTGGTCTACTTTTAACAAAAGTAAACGACACCAACTAAGGATGACGAATTTAGGATTCAAGAATCACTTCGAGATAATGGCTAAGTACAATCAACGACTGAATTCACAGCTGTTCTCGATGGCCATGGAGTTGGGCCATTTTGACCTAAGAAGAAATATGGGCGCATTTTTTGATTCTGTCATAGAGACACTCAACCACATATTTATCGGAGATATTCTGTGGCTGTCGAGATTTAAGAGTCACTCAGACAAATACATATCTTTATTATCGCTAGAGCACTACCCAGCACCAAACGCATTAAATGACATACTTTTCAGTGACATCAGAGAGCTTTACAAATCCAGAATAGAGCTGGATAAAACGATTATAAAGTGGATTTCGGAAACGGATGAAAGTGACTTTTAAGAAGACTTTTTATATGGAAACACTTAGGGTTTAGAGTAGCAGAAGAGTATCAGAAGAATTTCGGCGAAGTCGTATTCCATCTTTTTAATCATCAAACCCATCATCGAGGCCAAGCGAGTACATTGCTAAACCAACTTGGCAAAGATATTGGGGTTACTGATCTTATAATCGATATTCCCGACAGCTAGAGATGCACCTGAGCACAATCCCTCAACTAACTGGCACTCTGCTCATCAGACAACAGCCCAACCTCATCTTCCGTCTCATCCATCTCCGACACTGTACCCGAACCCAACAACACTCCAATCCAGCGGGTCTCTTCCTGATTTTCCAGAGCAATCTTGATCATAATCGTCAGCGGGATCGACAGCAGCATGCCTACGGGACCCAGCACCCAGCCCCAAAGCACTAAGGAAACAAAGACCACCAGTGGCGAGAGATTTAAACCTTTGCCCATCCAGCGCGGCTCGACGGCATTGCCCATCACCAGATTAACGACCACAAATCCGGCCAGGGTTAAGCCTGCGGAGAACAGCCCCAACTGGACAGTTGCCAACAGTACCGCTGGCACGGCAGCGATAAACGAGCCCACAGTGGGAACAAAGTTAAGTAAAAAGGCCAACAGAGCCCAGAGCACGGGATAGTCTACGCCCAAAATGGTCAGCCAGATAAAGATCAGTAGACCGGTGATCAGACTGATACCGGTTTTAATCGCTAAGTAGCTGTGCACGCTTTCTGAAAAGCGGTTGAGCCATTCCTCTGAAACATCCTTGCCCCGGGCCAAGCGCAGCTTCTCGCCGAAACCAACATTCTCTGTGAGGATAAAAATTACTGTCAGCAGGATCATTACGGCATTGGTCATTACGCTGCCAAATGAGGCCAATGTACTACCGGCAAAGGACATCACCACACTGGGATCAAAGCTGTCCTGCCACTGCTGAGGGGCTATCTCTATACCCTGCAAGCTCAGCCAGGACTGCATGCTGACACTCAAGGCGGATAATTTTTCCGTATATAGGGGAATGTCTTGACGAAAGTTTTCCACTGAGGACCCAATCACGGCGGTGAGCAATAGGCCCACGAGCATGATCAATACCACAATCATCAGGATCGCTATGGCGCTGGGAATATTGCGGTGTTTCAGCCAGCTGAGCAGCGGCGAGACAATCATGGCGATAAACACAGCCAATAGAAAAGGCACCAGCAGCTCGCCAGCCATTTTGAGGCCGGTGACTACCACTACAAAGGCCGCGGCAATAACCAAAAACCGTGCGATGGGCGAGGTTTTGTCAATCATGGTGATGCTCCGTATCTGGCAATAATTCGTTATTCATGCGCGTTAATATGGCACTCAATTCACTGCGGCCCGCTGAGGAAAAGTGCACTCGCCCCTCGCGCAGGCTCATTTCGCGCTCGGCTAACATAGCACATTGCAGGCGTATCTCATCAAGGTCGGGATTATGCCGGATCGTCATGCCAATAAACACATCCCAGTCGGCTTCGGTGGCCTGCCCTTCGAGCACGGATTCAAGCAAGACTTTGACGTTAATCGGTTCAACCCTATAGAACGGCAGGCCTATATAGCGAAACACCAGCAGTGCAGTCAGGATAAGCGCGAAGGAGAGTATCAGGGTGATGATAAAGTTCATGACCCCAGCTTAAGCAAGACTTAGGCAAAGAACAATAATTTGATCGCCATAAGCAGAGTAACAGTGGTGATAATCGGCTGCACAAAACCGCTGCCGCGTGTCATAACCAGATTGGAACCCAGGCGTGCGCCAATCATTTGGGCGATAGACATGGCGATTGCCAAGCCCCACAACACATGGCCACCGGCAATAAATATCAGCGCTGAGGTGCCATTGACCACCAAGATCATCAGCTTGGTTTCAGCGGTGGCGGTAACCAGATTGCGCGCCACCAACCAGACTAGCAAGAAAGGAAATATTGATCCCATCGCCGGGCCAAAGAAGCCACCGTAAAAACCCATCCCCAGTCCCGCGGTGCAGGCAAACCAGGCCTGACTGATTTTAGGCTGTGGATTGGCCGCGGACACTTTTGGCATCAATAAGAAGTAGACGGCAATGGCTATTAATAGAAATGGGATTAGCCTTAAAAGAATCTCACTGTCGAGCTGCTGCACTGCCAAAGTGCCGATCACTGAGCCGATAAAACCCATGAGTAAAACAGGCAGTAGAGGCTTGATGTCTATATGGCCGTTGCGAAAGAAATTCCACGCTGAGGACAGTGTGCCGATGGAACTCTGTACTTTATTAGTGGCTAGAGCATTGAGCGGTGGCAACCCTGCCCAGAGTAGCGCCGGCAGTGTGAGGATGCCGCCAGAGCCGGCAATCGATGAGATCAGGCCGGCAAAAAAAGCGACGCCAACCAAGCTGGCTTGAGTAACAGTTGATAAGTCCATTTAACAAAACCTTTTAAAAAAAGCTCTTTAAAACAAGCCTCTCTGACATAAGCTAAGGTCGAAAGCTAAGGTCTAAAGCTAAGGTCTAAAATTGATCCGGGTACTTGCCTTCGTAGCGGCTGTAAAATTCCTGCAGCGTGGCAATATCGGCATCGTGATCGCCGGTGGGCTCAAACATCTGATCGAGCACTATCCGCTTGTTGGGGAAATCTAAGCCGATCAGAAAAATCTTACAATCGATGGCGTCGGCAATGCGCAAAAACCCGGTTTTCCATGTCGTAACTTTTTTACGGGTTCCTTCAGGGGCCAAGCCGATAACAATGCCCTTATCCTTTGCCACTAAGCGAGCGACGCTATCCACTATGGATTCAGGTTGACCGCGATTAACCGGAATGCCACCAAGCCATTCCATAAACCAGCTCACGCCGGGTATGAAAATGGTGTGTTTGCCGAGCCAGCGCAGCTTGATATTGATAGCCAGTATCGTCGCCATGGCATAGACGAAGTCCCAGTTGGAGGTATGCGGTGCGCCAATAATCAGTAACCGCTCGTGATTGGGAATTTCACCCTCCACACGCCAGCCAAATACACGCAACACTGTCCGTCCAAACCACATAGCAAAGGCCGAGCGATTGGCGCGCAGATGCACGGGGGTCATATCATGACTTACAGTTACTTTTTTAACACTCATCCTGACCTCTCTTAGCTCTTATTATTTTTGTAGGCGGAGCTGTTAGTGCTCTCTTGTAGAGCGAAATGCAATTTCTGGGTAACGCTCTTCAGTCAGAGACAGGTTGACTCTGGTGGGCGCCAAGTAGGTTAGATGGCCACCCCCGTCCACTGCCAGGTTATCCTGGGTTTTATTCTTAAATGACTCAAGTTGTTTGTTATCGTCGCACTCAGTCCAGCGCGCGGAATGCACATTAACCGCTTCATAGATCGCTTCCACACCGTACTCTTCACGCAATCTATAGGCCACAACTTCAAACTGCAGCTGGCCGACAGCACCAACAATAATATCGTTGTTACGGAAAGGGAAAAACACCTGAGTGCTACCCTCTTCAGAAAGCTGGCGAATACCATTCTGCAGCTGCTTGGCTCTGAGTGGATCTTTTAGGCGAATACGCTTAAACAGTTCAGGGGCAAAATGCGGAATACCACTAAATTTCAGATCTTCGCCCTCAGTAAAGGCATCACCAATTTGAATCGAACCATGATTGTGCAGGCCGATAATATCCCCAGCATGAGCCTCTTCGAGAGAGACTCGCTCGCCCGCTTTAAAGCTAAAGGCATCGGCAATGCGCACAGTCTTGCCAGTGCGCACATGTTTCATCTTCATGCCTTTGTTGTAGGTGCCGGAACAGATGCGTAAAAAGGCAATACGGTCACGGTGTTTGGGGTCCATATTGGCCTGAATCTTAAACACAAAGCCGCTGAAAGCACTCTCTTCGGCAACCACTTCACGCTTGTCCGTAGCTCGGGGCTGGGGCATCGGCGCCCAGCGCACGAAGTCATTGAGCATCTCACGGACGCCAAAGTTACCCAGGGCAGTGCCAAAAAATACTGGGGTCATGCGGCCAGCGAGAAAATCATCCATATTAAAAATATTGGTCGCACCCTTAACCAGCTCCAGCTCTTCGAGCACATCATCGGCATAATCACCCAAGGCTTCGCGAGCTTCAGGGGAATCCAGACCTTTGATTTGAATATCGTCTGCCAGCGTGTGGCCCTTGCCCTGAACATAGACATGGATGGTATCGGTGTAGAGGTTGTAGACGCCGCGAAAGCCGCGGCCCATGCCAATTGGCCAGTTAATCGGTGCAGCTCTAATTTTTAGAACGCTCTCGATCTCATCCAACAGCTCGATGGGCTCGCGAATCTCGCGGTCCATTTTGTTAACAAAGGCAAAGATTGGCGTATCGCGCAGACGGCAAACATCCATTAATTTAATCGTTCGAGCTTCCACGCCCTTGGCGCCGTCGATCACCATCAGAGATGAATCCACCGCTGTCAGCGTGCGATAGGTATCCTCAGAGAAATCTTCGTGGCCCGGCGTATCTAACAGATTGACCATGCAATCACGGTAGGGAAACTGCATTACTGAGGAGGTTACTGAAATTCCACGCTCTTTCTCCATGGCCATCCAATCGGATGTGGCATGGCGATCGCTCTTGCGGCCCTTAACCGTGCCCGCTACCTGAATCAAATTGCCGAGCAGCAGGAGCTTTTCGGTGATCGTGGTCTTGCCGGCATCCGGGTGAGAGATAATAGCAAACGTGCGTCTCTTATTGATTTTATTGGCCAAACTGCTATCACCCATACCACTTAAATCCTTATTTTTACCCATTACCGGGTTACTTTGTTGTAGCTATTGGAAGCGTATCCAAATGCTGTCCGATTTTTTCAATCACGCCACTGCTAAGTGCTAGATTGTTTTTTTCCTTCTGCCATATCTCGTGAAAGCGAGAGACCGTCTCTTCAGCTGTATCCAATACCAGCTTTTCTGGCAACCGTGCCTTTGCCGCCAAATGGGACAATTCATCCATGGTGAAGTCAGCAAAATTCTTGCTCCTGCTGACTTTCAACGCGGCGTTCTTATCCGCGATATAGGGAATTGTTGAAACAAAATCATAGGCTGGCGCAATAGAGGCCGAGCGCTTATCGTTATAGATGAGCGACCAATTCTTCAAATGCATATCCGCATTGCCTATGAGCGTGTTAAATACCAACCTGCGGATAAACTCTGCTATATCACCTTCCTGCCCCTCTATTCCTATTACCTCTGCAATATTGCGCATACTGGCTTTCTTGTATTTGTCGTTCGGGTAGACACCAAATACTTGCGCAAAATCTTCAATATGAACAGAGCCACCGCCGTCTACTCGATCAAACCGCTTGATCGCAAAAGCACTATGCCCAAACTGCCCGATCCCGTCAGGAATATTTTCAATATTCCCAATATTAAGTAATTGTGTTTCGGGAACATCCATACCCATTTTTCTTGCCAGCTCCATCATGGAAAACTCATTCTCTGGCACGCCACCAAACTTACTAGAGGGCAGTTTCACAATCCACGACCCGCCCATACCTGTGGCAGGAATCGTCAATCCACCCAAGGCATGCTGAACGGCGGAGAATTTTAGCTGAACTCCCGCCAAAGAAAAACGCATCGCACCGTCGTTAGACTCGTTATCTCCGTCAACTGACTCACTAACACCCGGAGGAAGCTCTTCTCCATCAGCAGGTTTGATAGTCACCGCCCCAGTTAAATCTTGACCCAACACCCAGAGCAAGAAGAACTCGCGCTCAGGATTCACACTGGCCCTCTCAGCCAAATACCTGCGCATTTCATCTTCCGGCAAAAGGTTTGAGAAGAAGGGTAGGAGCTTTGTTTGTGTGGGCTTAAAGTCCGTGATCAACTCACCAAGAGAGTCTTTGAAACCGAGACTTAGTGTTGAGCGGTCAGCATTCTCAATATAATCTTG
>CAWLBR010000037.1:0-16485 GCA_963855085.1 Gammaproteobacteria bacterium | reverse complement strand
AATTTTTTCGATCAGTGCATTGCCCGCATCGATGTCGACGCCTGCATCTTTATAGCTGAGTGATTTGCTGTTTTCGGTCATGGCACAAGCCTTCTTTTGTTAGCCCGCTATTTTAGATGCAGTGGGCTTACTTTTCATCAAGCACTGATATAATGTTGCAAAATATCTGGAGAAAAACCGTTGAAACGGACATTAATTTTGTTTTTCGCCCTGTTTTGCACCTCAGTGATGGCCGAACAGGTTTCCGGGCTCTATAACGGACGGGTTTTGGTTCCCGATCAAACTGAGCAATCGAGATCAAAAGGGGTCAATCAGGCACTCGAACAGGTGCTTGTTAAGCTGACTGGCAACAGTAAAATTATGCAGCTTCCCGGTATTCAAAAAGCCGTTAGCAATACCAATAATTTTATCGCCAGTGTCGGCTACACAAAATTGCCGGCAGGTTCGCCTGATGAGCTTGCTGGTCAGCCAGGTTTTTCACTGCAGGTGAGTTTTTCCACTCAGGCCATCGATCAATTGATTCGTTGGGCGCAGTTGCCAATTTTGCCCGCCGGGCGACCGAAATTGGTATTTTGGATAGTGCGTGATGATGCCGAGACCGGTCGTCAGTTTGTCACTGAGCAGCAGTTTCCCGATTTCACCCAGAATTTTCAGCAAATTATGCAAGATCGCGCTGTGCCTTATCAGCTGCCAGCGCTGGATCTTGAGGATCAATTGTCGCTCTCGGTCAACGAGGCTTGGTCCATGCGCGAAGAGACTATAGAAGTGGCCTCGCAACGCTATGGGGCTGACGGCTGGGTACTGTTACGATTTTTCACAACCACGTCGGGCCAGGTGCGTGGCAGCTGGACCTATAAGTTGGGTGACCAGCGTGGCTTTGACGATGTTCGCGGGGAAAACACCGAGGTGTTTGTGGGACTGGCGGTTAATGAAGTAGTGGACAGTATTTCGGCACAGTTGACCTACGTACCTCAGGTGGATACCAGCAAGTTAGTGGTGCAGATTAATCAGGTTGATTCCTTCACTGACTATCAGGCAGTGGTGGCACAGCTGCAGGGCTTAAAGTTGGTGAGATCCAGCCATGTTTCGGCGGTTGAAGGCGATCGGCTGTTTGTCACTGTGGATATAGACGGCGGTGTAGATCTGCTGATTTCAGCATTGGAGCGCAGTGGTCGTTTGGTTAGCCAAACTTCCGAGATGGCGAGCTTCAGTGGTAATTTAGAATTTGATTGGATGGTTGAGTGAACGATTTTCAGCAGTTGAGTTTGGCTATTAAATTAGATAACCGGGCGACCTTCGATAATTTTTATGCCCCTACCGGCACTCCTCAGCATCTGGCGAAGATGTTACTGCAGGATGAAGGCAAGCAGTACGCCTATGTCTGTGGTTCATCGGGCACGGGTCTGTCGCATTTGATGCAGGCGGTTTGTCAGCAGCACAGCACCCGCCTGAGCAATGGTGCGGCGGTCTACCTGCCATTAAAAGAACTCTGTGACTATCCCGGGGATCAGGTTCTCGAAGGGCTGGAATCTTCTGATCTTGTCTGTTTAGACGATCTAGATCAGGTGGCTGGTCGCGAGGAGTGGCAGGCGCCGCTGTTTAACTTTTTCAATCGCTGTAGTGAGTCGGGCACCCGTCTGTTGATTACAGCGCACACGCTACCTGACTATTTAGAAATCTTGTTAGACGATCTGTTGTCGCGCTTAAAATCCGGCATTTCACTGCAGCTAATTGATTACAAAGATGCAGATCTGCGTCGACTGTTGCAGCATAGGGCCAGTGGTCTGGGTCTCTATCTATCCGATGAAGTGGCGCGCTTTTTGTTGCACAGATTACCGCGCAACAGCCATGTGTTGATGGAAGCGCTTGAAAAGTTGGATGGGGTGTCGTTGCGCGAGCAGCGCCGATTAACGCTGCCCTTTGTGAAGACTGTTCTGGATATCTAGTGCTTTCTGTTTATAACGGACAGCTCTCACAGTAGAGATAGACATGATTGGGGTCGCTCAATGTGTCCATAAACTGTAGTGGCTTGAGCGCTGATACCAGTTGTCGCTGCAGACTTACCGGCAACCAACTCTGTAAAGCCATAGCACCCACTGCGGCATTTACATTGCCGCTAATCTCCATCATCACCTGCTCCATAAAACTCAGCGGCTTGCGGCGATAGTCGATTTTGTAGTCGCTGACGCCGGCCAGTGTCGCGGCGCTGGCAATGGCGTCATTTAAGTCGCCAAGCTCATCTACTAAACCCAGCTCCAAAGCTTTTTTACCAGTCCAGGCACGGCCCTGAGCGATTTCATGAATGGCGTTGGGTGTGCTCTCGCGAGCATCGGCCACCAGGCTCAAGAAGCGCGTATAAACATGGTCAACGCCAGACTGCATGATCATTTTCGCCTCTGGGGTCATGGCTCTGCTGAGTTGCAACATACCGGCAATATTGGTGGTGCCAACGCCATCTGAATAGACGCCCATAGCACTGAGTGAATCCTCAAAGGTGGGTATCACACCAAACACACCAATTGATCCGGTGATGGTGGTGGAGAGTGCGAGTATTTTGTCGGACTCGGTAGCGATCCAATAGCCGCCAGATGCAGCGTAACTGCCCATGGAGATAACCACTGGAATGTTCTTCTTGCGTAGGGAGGCAATACTGTCGCGGATAACATCTGAGGCAAAAGCGCTGCCGCCGGGGCTGTCGACGCGCAAGACCACAGCCTTGACCTGATCCTCTTCTTCGATCGCAGCAAACATCTCCGCCAAGGTGTCACCACCGATGGTTCCCTCAGGTTGATTGCCATCAATAATAGATCCGCTGGCAACCACCACGGCTATTTCGGCTTTGCCTTTATTAACCGCTTTCAGAGAGCTCAACTTAATATGATTGAGGTAGGCGGCCATGGGCACGCTATCAAACTCGCCATTGCTGTGGGGCAGAATCTCTAGCAAATGCGCTTTGGTTTCACTGCGTGTCGCAATGCGGTCAATCAAGCCCTGCTGGAGTGCCAAGGCGGCAATATCACCATTTTCTTCGGCCAGCCTGAGGTGCATATTATTCGCCAGATCATTTAGCGCGCCATTGGGTAGGCCTCGCAGCTGCTCTACTCTGGAAGTGTAAAACTGCCATAGAGAGTCCACTAAGTCCCGTCGATCGACGCGAGCTTCGTCTGACATACCCTTGCCCAAAAAGGGTTCAACGGCACTTTTGTATTTGCCGACACGGAAGACGTGGACATTGATTTTGAGTTTATCCAGGGCTTCTTTGTAGTAGCTGCTGTAGGAACCGAAACCAGTGAGCATTACGCGGCCCAAGGGGTTCATAATAATTTCATCGGCATGGGCGGCGAGAAAATACTGCGACTGAGAGAAGTTGTCGCCAATGGCAATAATCGGTTTGCCGCTCTGCTTAAAGCGCTGCAGGGCACCGCTGATCTCTTCGAGTTTGGCGATAGAGCCGCCAGCCATATAGTTGGTATCCAACAGCACATGAGTGATGCGCTCGTCATACTGAGCCTGCTCTAGGGATAGGACCAAATCCCGCACAAGGGTTTCAGTGTCCCGTTGGCCGGGCTGTGCGAATATTTCGCTGACGGGATCTATATAGGAGCGCTGGTCAACCAATGTACCGCTGGGGGCTAAATAGAGTGCGCCGCGCTCGGGCATTGGCTGGATATCATCGACAAACATACCGGCGACTATGGCGATAAAGAACAACACTACAACCAGGCTGATCATGTAACGAATGGCACTGACAACGCTGCCGATAAACCTAAATATTCTGCGTATCAAGCCTGGTTTCTTTTCACTCATGGATGTAGTCCTTTAAATCGTTGTCTCTCAGCACTTGCCTGTCTGTTTTAAAAGGCTCATTGCTGGAATGCCGTTCGCGTCCTGTGAGTATAGACTCTAGCTGGCAGTTTGCTCTTGCTGCTCTTGCTGCTCTTGCTGAAGTGCTTCCAGCCTGTCGTACTCTTCTTGCAGTGCCTTGCCGCGCTGCTGTTTCCAGCGTGCATACATCATTGCTGCGTTAAACAGGACCACTGTCAGTGCCAGTTCCACCCAGTCGAGTACCTGGGGTGATGGGCCGGCCAAATTGTCGATGGCTGTGGCAAAATAAATCAGGATGACAAAGCAGATCCAGATCAATGTGCGAGTGTTATTGACGATTAGGCCGGGAATAAAAATCGCCAGGGGAAACAGGCAGAGAAAGTAAATAATCCCCGGCGCGCCCTGAATCCAAGCATTGGCTGTCATGGCCGCCAGCATCAGATAAAAGCTGGCGTGGGTGAGGGGACGGGAAAAATTAATTTTTTGTTCTAAGGTCATGTTACTGCGCTCCGTTAAGTTGCGCGGCTAATTGGGCGACGCGTTTGCCCTGTGCTCGACAGAGGCTAATCTCGTCACTACTAAGGTTTTCGGCTTCAACGTGACTGGCGCCATAGGGCGTGCCGCCGCTGGTGGTGCTGTGCAGGCTGGGCTCTGAATAGGGAATACCTGTCAACAACATGCCCTGATGCAGCAGTGGAATCATCATCGACAGCAGAGTTGTCTCCTGACCACCGTGCAAGCTGGAGGTTGAGGTAAATACACCGGCGGGCTTGTTGATCAGACTGCCATTGGCCCAGAGACCTGCTGTGCCATCGATAAAATATTTTAATGGCGCCGCCATATTGCCAAAGCGCGTTGGGCTGCCCATCAGCAGACCCGAGCAGTTGGCCAGCTCTTGCTCGGTGCAATAAATGTCGCCACTGCTGGGAATATCTTCTGCTGTGGCTTCACAGACTGTAGAGATCGCAGGCACTGTGCGCAGACGCGCTTCCATACCCGCACTTTCGACACCCTGAGCAATTTCTTCAGCGAGTTTTTTAACATGACCATTGCGGCTGTAATAGAGCACTAGCACATAGTTGTCAGACATTAAATAATCTCCAGTACGGCTTCTGGGGGCCGACCAATGGCCGCGCGCTCGCCATTAACCACAATAGGGCGTTCAATAAGCTTGGGGTACTTGGCCATAGCGGCAATAAGCTGCTGCTCAGAGAGCCTGCTATCCGCTAGACTTTGGTCTTTATACTCCTGTTCACCGCGACGCAGCAGTTGCCGCGCACCTATACCGAGTTTTTTCAATAGCAGGGCAATGGTCTCAGGGCTTGGGGCGGTTTCTAGGTAGAATACTACCTCTGGTTCTAGGCCCTGATCTTGCAAAAGGCTAAGGGTTTGTCGCGATTTAGAGCAGCGTGGATTGTGATAAATAGTCAGCATCGTCTATGTTTCAGGTTGTGGGAGTGAATACGCCATTGTAGAGGCAAATGGATTTAAACAGAACGAGAGGTTTAACGGCATGATCAATCAATTATTAGTCACTGTGGGCAGAGTACCCCAGCAACTGGTCAGTAGTGGTCAGTTTGTGATCTATGCAGTGCGTCGCTTTCTCGGCGATGGCTGCCCCCAGAGTGCCGCTGCACTGACTTATATGAGTCTGTTTGCCGTGGTGCCCATGTTGACCCTGATGTACAGCATGTTCTCTCTGGTGCCCGCATTCCAGGAGCTCGGCGGCCAGGTGGAGGAATTCATCTTCTCCAAGTTTTTGCCCAGCAGTGGTCAGGAGATTACCCAGTACCTGAGTGAGTTTTCCAATCAGGCGCGCAAGCTCAGTGTTGCCGGTGTGGCGATTATTTTGGTCACTGCACTGTTGATGTTGAGCAATATCGAAAAAACCTTTAATCATATTTGGGCCACCACTGGCGGGCGCAAAGGCTTGGCCGGGTTTTTGGTCTATTGGGCGATCTTGAGTCTTGGGCCTCTATTGCTCGCCGTGGGCATGATTATGAGCACCTATCTGATGTCACTGCGTCTAGTGGTTGCCGAGGTCGACAGTCTAGGTGTGGTGGCGCTTTTGTTTAGTTATCTGCCCTGGTTGCTAACTTGGCTGGCGTTTACCCTGCTCTATGTGGCGGTGCCCAACTGCAAGGTGAGAGTGGTTTATGCACTGTTTGGTGGTCTGATAACAACCCTGTTGTTTGAGACCGCCAAGGCGTTGTTTGGACAGTTGGTAGCCAATTCCATCTATACCAACGTATATGGAGCATTCGCCGTTATCCCACTGTTTTTACTTTGGATTTATCTGCTCTGGGTGCTGATTTTATTCGGCGCTGAACTGGTGCGCAGTCTTGAGACCTTTCAATATGAAGGCCGGGACGCAGAGCTGCCGGACCTTCTCGCCGTTTTAATTATTTTGTGGCAGTGCTGGCGGCGACAGCAAAAGGGTCGCAGCCTGTCGGACCGCTCCATGAGTATTGTTGGTCTCAATGTTGAGCAGTGGCGACGCCTGCGCAATATGTTGCTGAGTCAGCGTATTTTAGAAAAAACAGCCAGCGGTCAATATGTGATGATTCGCGATGCCGATACCATCAGGCTGGCAGATATCAATGGATGGCTGGGGCAGGGATTCGGTGGCGGTGATAAAGCGCTCAGTGAAAAGTTGGTTAATGCCCACCCCTGGATAAAAAGTTATGACAGGCTGATGCGTGAGAATAGTCAGATGACCGAACAGAATATGTGCATCAGTCTGCAAAAGTTATTTGCCACTAATAGTTATTCTCCGGATACTGGCGACTCAAAACAGAATTAGACTTCTATATTAAGGCGATTGTGTATGTTCAAAGGTTTCTCGGTAAAAAATTTCTTGGTAAAGGGTTCTCCAGTGAAAGCATTTTTAATCAGCCTGATTTTGGTGGGCTGCAGTGGTGACACTGGCTACAAATTGATTGATGGTAGCAGCCACAGTTTCAATAATGAAGAAGGCAAATACACCCTGGTTAACTACTGGGCCGAATGGTGCCAACCCTGCCGAGTTGAAGTGCCGGAGCTCAACGAGCTGGCCGCTGAGCACGCCGATCAGCTGACTATTTTAGCGGTGAACTTTGATGGTGAGCAGGGCCCAGAATTGCTTGAACAGCTGCAGAAAATCGACATTCAGTTTCCGTCGCTGGCGTTAGATCCTCGTGCTAAATGGGGTCTTGAGCGACCCAAGGTGTTGCCGGAAACCCTGATAATAAATAGCGATGGTGAATTGGTTCAGCGTTTAATTGGTCCTCAAACTCTGGAGTCACTGATGGCTTTTATAGTCGAGTGATACCCGTACCTAAAGTGGGTATAGGTGCTTTTGGGGCCGCCGTTTAAGCTCTAGATTATTAAATCGCGCGAGCTTTTGTTTTTTCTAGAGAGTGCTTCTAGTTAAAGATAGCAACGCTTCTAGTTAAAGATAGCAACGCTTCTAGTTAAAGATAGCAACGCCTCTAGTTAAAAATAGCAACGCTTCTAGCTAAAAAGAGAGAGACATTCGATGAAAGATCTACGCAAATTTTATATCAATGGCCAATGGGTTCAGCCTCTAAAGGCACAGGACCTGACAGTTGAAAACCCTGCCACAGAAAAGTCACTGGCAACCATCTCTCTAGGTGCAGCTGGGGATGTTGACCTAGCTGTTGCTGCCGCCAAAGCCGCTTTCCCAATTTACTCTCAATTTAGTGTTGAGCAACGCATCGCCTTGATGGAAAAGCTCCTTGAAGTCTATATGGGACGCTACGACGAAATGGCCGCGACAATCTCCATGGAGATGGGCGCGCCGATCTCCTTTGCCACAGCAGCTCAAGCAGACTGTGGTCAGGGGCATATCTCCGCAGCCCTAGAGGCACTCAAGACCTTTGAATTTGAACGTCAGGTTGGCAGCACTCTGGTGGTGAAAGAGCCAATCGGTGTCTGCGGTTTTATTACACCCTGGAACTGGCCTGTCAATCAGATCAGCTGCAAAGTTGCACCGGCCCTAGCGACTGGTTGCACTATGGTGTTAAAGCCCAGCGAGATTGCGCCGCTGTCGGGATATCTATTTACCGAGATGATGGATCAGGCGGGTTTCCCAGCCGGTGTTTACAATATGGTCAATGGCGATGGCCCAGGTGTAGGCGCAGTAATCGCCAGTCACCCGGATGTGGATATGGTCTCCTTTACTGGTTCCACTCGCGCTGGCATCTTGGTCGCCAAAGCTGCCGCCGAAACGGTCAAGCGTGTCACCCAAGAGTTGGGTGGCAAGTCGCCGAATATTATCTTTGCCGATGCCGACTTGGAAACTGCTGTCAGCGGCGGAATTCTCAATATGATGAGCAACACCGGACAGTCCTGTAATGCCCCCTCAAGAATGTTGGTCGAGGCCTCGGTTTACGACCAGGCAGTAGAAATTGCCCGTCAGGTCACCGCGCAAATCCCCGTTGATCAGCCGAGTAAAGAAGGTGAGCACATAGGCCCGCTATCCAGCCGTGTGCAGTTTGATAAGGTCCAGGGTTTGATTGCCAAGGGCATAGCTGAAGGCGCTCAATTGATTGCCGGCGGGCTTGGAAAACCAGAGGGTTTTGATACAGGCTATTTTGTTAAACCAACGATATTTGCCGGAGTGAATAATCAGATGGCCATAGCTAGGGAAGAAATTTTCGGCCCAGTGTTGACCATGATTCCCTTTGACAGCGAAGCCGAGGCAATCGCAATTGCCAATGACACGCCCTATGGCTTGGCAGCTTATTTAAGCACGGGTGACGACGACCGCGCCAAGCGTGTTGCCGGTAAGTTACGTGCGGGCATGATCAGTGTAAATAGTGCACAGCAGGAGTATACAGCGCCGTTTGGAGGTTATAAGCAGTCGGGCAACGGCCGCGAGTGGGGCGAGTTTGGCTTTGATGACTTCCTCGAGATTAAAGGTATTAGTCGCTAGGCTGCGGGCTTTTTATTACGCTGAGGGCTTTCTATTACGCTGAGGGCTCTCTAGACGTACCGATATTTATACGCTGAGATTGGCACACTCCCAAGCATGTATCGCTTGCTTGCGCGTGAGTCCCCAACGGTAATCTCCAGCATGGCCGTCCGGATCTATTGCCCTGTGACTTGGAATAAAAAAGGCGATTGGATTAGTGTTTATAGCATTGTGGGTGGCGAAGGTGGATTTGCGTCGACCCACTGCTTCAGCAATCGCTTTGTGATGAGTCAGTGTGCCCGGACCTGTTGTCAGTAGGGTGCGCCACACATTGATATGGGTAGGCAGGGCAAACAGATGCAGATTTAATGTTTTGTCGATTGGCTTGTCGCGAGAGAAGATCGATTGAAAAATTTCTATGGGCGCTGACTCTTTAGGCCGCAGCTTCGCTTCCGGTAACAGTTGTTGCAGATTACTGACAAAAGCAATCAGTGGCAGTCCGCTACTAAACGAAACTTTGCAAATTCCCCTTGGTGTCTCCGCCACAAACATTTCCCCAAAGGGGCTGTCGTGGACACTGTATTCAATGGTCAAATCATAGCCGGGGCCGCTCTTATAAAAACTCGGCAGCCATCCTTCTATCTGAACCTTATGGCCAAAGGTGGTCATGCCGCCAATCAAACCAGACTGACTTTTAATCTCGGGCAGAGGCTTGGCCGCGGCGAGTAACCTTTCGCCGCGCTGGGGGGTGATAGTCTGCAGATAGGTTTTAGGTGTTACTTGGCTCCAGCGCGTGAACAGGCGTTTCATTTCAAAGGCACTGGTGTCGAGATGTTCGGCAATCTCATCTAGGGTTGGCTGCTTGTCGGATTGGGTAGCAATAAATCTAATTGCTTCAGCTATGCGCTGGTAGTCAGGGTTAGTCATCCATGGAGTGTAGACTAGCCAAGCATGGCTGCCAGAAAATTTACTACTTATTCGCCGATAGCTTGTATAGCAGGCCGCCAACGACAATCATGGCGACCCCAATTCCGCCTTCAATGGGTCGTGAAATAAGCACATAGGCCAGTGTCCAGACTGTTACGCTGAGATAGATCAGCGGTGCAAAAGGATAGCCAAAGGTTTTGTAGGCGCCCTTAATATTAAGTTTTTTCCAGCGCAGCACAAACACCCCAAGCACCGCAAACAGAGTGTTGAGGCCCAGTACAAAACTGGAGAAAATCAGCACCGATTCAAAGGTCGCGCTGAGAATAAAGACCACTGCCAGCATGCCCTGAAACACAATGGCATTCATGGGCACGCCATGTGTGTTGCAACGCGCGAGACTTGAAAACAGCCTAAAGTCTTCGCCTATTACCTGCAGCACTCTCGGACCTGCCATGGTCATGGCGCTGACGGTGGAGATTAATAATAGGGCTAAAACAAGGCCCATAGCTTTGCCTGCTGTCTCGCCTAGAGCATGGTCGGCAACGATGACACCCACTTCTAGCTTGCCTTCTAAAATGGCGATGGGTGCTGCATTCAAAAAGGTAAAGTTCAATAATAGATAGAGCATCATCACCAAGCCGGTGCCGACAAATAACACTATGGGCAGGTTGCGCTGAGGATTGTCCAGCTCGCTGGTGACATAGGTGGCAGCGTTCCAGCCGGTGTAAGCATAGTTGACGTAAATCAAAGCCACGGCAAAGGCGCCGCTAAATAACACTGTGCTGTCGTCAGCCTGTGGGGCGAAGCTTATGGGTTGTGGCGTGCCGCCCCAGATAAAAATCGTTGCGCAAAATAACAGGATCAATAGTACTTTGAGGGCTGTAAACAGTTGCTGTACCGCGCTGCTGGTTTGCCGCGAGCGACAGTGCAGCAGGGTTAATACAATCACCAAGGAGACTGCCGACCAGCGCGATGAAATGTTCGGGAACACTGCGGACAGATAAGCGCCAAATGTCATGGCTGCGAGGGCCACTGGTGCCGCGAAGCCGACAGTGGCTGAAACCCAGCCGGAGATGAATCCAGCAGCCGGGTGATAGAGTCGCGAGAGGAAGTTATATTCACCGCCGGAGCGGGGCAGGTTGGCGCCGAGCTCGGCATAGGTCAGAGCGCCACAGAGTGCGGTCAGGCCACCGATAAGCCAGAGCATTATCAGCACAAAAAACGACTGGATGCCCAAAAGCTGAAAACCGAGGCTGGTGAATACGCCGGTGCCAATCATATTGGCAACCACCACCGAGATACCTGTAGTTCTTGAAAATGTATGCATGGTTATGGGCTTGTCTGGCTAGTGATGAGTTGATTTTTTCCGACACTCTACAGCAGCTCTGTGCCTGTGGCATTAAATACTCTGAGGTCACAGAAATGACACAGAGGATAATAGGTAGTACCTTACACTCAGCTTAGCAACGCTATAAAAACAGCATTGAAGACAATAACAATAAATTAAAAAAGAGAGTCGCAAAATGGAAAAAGGTCTGCGGATTGCAGTAGTACTTATTGGCCTCAGTATGTTGCTTGGCGCTGTTGGGTTTATGTTTTCACCGGAAGCAATGGAGGCCCAGTTTTCTGTTGTGGCCAGTCGTGTTGACGGTATGGGAACTCTGCGCGGCGATCTAGGTGGTCTATTTTTGACTCTTGCGGTATTTACGCTCCATGGTTCGCGTCCGGGCAAAAGTGCTTGGCTGGCTGTGCCAGTGGTATTTATGCTCGCGGTGCTGTTCGGGCGCAGTGTTCATATCCTAGTTGATGGCCTGTCTGAGCCGGCTATTCGCTCAACTGTGATAGAAATTATTGGTCTGGTGATACTCGAAGCGGCACGCCGTAAACTCGGCACTGATAAGGCGGACAGCTAATCATGGCTAAGCACAAACTATTGCTCTCAGCTCTGCTTTCAACTCTGCTTTTTACTGCTGCGAGCCTGTCTATGGCGGAGGATACGTCTCCCGCCTCGACTCAGGTGTATTTTGGTGACACTCATCTACACAGCTCTTACTCCTTTGACGCCTTTCTAAATAATAATCATAGCGCCGATCCCGACACAGCCTATCGCTGGGCTAAGGGTCAGCCGGTTATTCATCCCTATAATCGCGCGCGAGTGCAGATTCAAACCCCATTAGATTTTCTCGTGGTCAGTGATCATGCAGAAATGCTCGGTGTGATGAAAGCGGTGCGCAACGACAGTGACCTGTTTGAAGATCTGGGCCTGTGGGCTAGCTTCAAACGTTGGTATGCGATGTATCAAATGAATGACGCTATTGATACAGACACTGGAATGGCGTTTTTTGGGCGCTTTTTGCCTGTTCCTGCCCAAGGGGAGGGACATGTTGATCCGGTAGCGGACCCCAGTAATAACATAGGTAAAGTGGCTATTTTCGGTGATACCACCGCAGTGGGCACGGCGGCTTGGAATGATATTGTTGATACTGCAGAGCGTCACAATGATCCCGGCACCTTTACCAGTTTGATCGGTTGGGAGTGGAGCTCAATTCCCACCGGCGCCAATTTACACCGCATCGTGATCAGTCCAGACGGAGCCGAGAAGAGCAACCAATATCTACCTTTTGGTTCTGATCAGAGTCAGTATCCAGAAGATTTGTGGAAGTGGTTGGGCGAGACCCAAGAGCGCACCGGTGCGCGTTTCTTAGCTATTCCCCACAACTCGAATATCTCCAAAGGCTATATGTTCGATACCACTACGTTGCGCGGCGAAGAGATTACCGCCGACTACGCCACTCGTCGTATGGCTTGGGAGCCGGTGGCTGAAATCACTCAAATAAAAGGTGATAGCGAAACCGCCAGCAACCTCTCGCCAGAAGATGAATTTGCCGACTTCGAGACCTACGAGCACTACATTCAAAATGGCGTCGTGGACTATGTCGCCAGTGCCGCCGACTATATTCGTCCGGCGCTAAAGAGAGGTCTGTCCATCGAGCAAAAGGTTGGCGTCAATCCTTATAAGTTTGGCCTGATAGGTTCAACGGATGCGCACTCGGGTCTGTCTTCATCCGAGGAGAATAATTTCTGGGGCAAGATGGCTAAGGATTCAACGCCAGAAACTAAGTCCCGTCCCGACGACAAGCCTGAGGCTCGCGATGGCTGGAATATGTCGGCCTCTGGTATAGCTGCCGTCTGGGCTCCCGAAAATACCCGGGAAGCGATCTATGCTGCGTTTAAGCGCAAAGAGGTCTATGCCACGACTGGACCGCGCATGCGTGTCCAGCTATTTGCCGGCTGGAGCTTTCCTGATGGCGCTGCAGAGGCGGATGACTTTGCCGCCATTGGCTACCGTAATGGTGTGCCCATGGGCAGCGATTTAACGGCCATTGACGAGTCTGATCAAGCGCCGAGTTTTTTATTGCGCGCGGTAAAAGATCCATTGGAAGCCAATCTCGATCGTGCACAGATCGTTAAGGGCTGGGTAGATGCCAGCGGTGCAGAACATGAGCAGATCTATAACGTAGCCTGGTCAGGTGAGCGTCAGTTGGATGCAGATGGGCGTTTGCCCGCTGTGGGCAACACTGTGGATTTGGACTCAGCCCGATACAGCAACAGTATTGGTCAGGCTGAGTTCGCCCTGAAGTGGACGGATCCAGATTTTGATCCCCAGCATTCGGCATTTTATTATGCCCGCATATTGCAGATCCCAACGCCGCGCAATGCGCTGTTTGATGCTATCGCTTTGGGCCTTGATAAGCCGCCCAAAGGACCTAGCACTATTCAAGAGCGCGCCTATACCTCGCCGATTTGGTACCAGCCTTAATCAGGCTGGCACTTGCTGGGTTTTGATCTAACCTTATGTATTAACTAATACGGCGCAAACGCTGAGTCATAAAGCGTTTGCGCCTCAATATTTTATTGTCATTCAATTGATTGTCTCTACCGAGGTTTACTTACAAAAGCCCATGCGCAGCTTATTCAAAGAACCCCTATTTCAATTTTTATTTATTGCTCTGTTGCTTCTACTCGGCGAGCGACTTATTAATGCTGATGATTACGCCTATGACCAATACCATATTGAAGTTGATGAGGCGGTGTTGCTGCAGTTTATGCAGTTGCGAGCAAAAACCTTTAAGCCCGAAGAGGCCCAGCAGGCCCTTAACGCACTGAGTGCTGAAGATCGTCAGCGTCTAGTGGATGACTATGCTCGGGAAGAGGCACTATTCCGTGACGCCATGGAACTCAACCTGGATAAAAACGATCAGATTATCCGTCGTCGCTTAATCCAAAAAATGGATTATCTGGCCCAGGGCTTTTACGACGAAGCTACGCCCTTAACTGAAGATGATCTGCGCAATTATTACGACGAGCATCGCGAAGAGTACAAGAAGCTCGCTTCAGCGACCTTTACCCATGTGTTTGTCTCCAGTGAGCGCCATGGTGCTGAACAGGCCCAAACCATTGCCGCTGAACTGCAGCAAACCCTCAATGCCGAGACTGTGCCATTTGAGAATGCACCCCGTTACGGCGAGCGCTTTCTCTATAACCGCAACTACGTCAATCGCGACGATGATGAAATTGGCAGCCATTTTGGTGATCAGTTCGAGCAGCAGTTATTTGCTTTGCAGATTAGTAATCAGTGGCAGGGGCCAGTTCAGTCAACCTATGGTTGGCACCTAGTGTTATTGGTGAAAAATACTCCGGCCTATATCCCACCCCTTGAAGAAATTGCCGCCAATGTTTTTGCCGATGCTCAGCGTGAGCAGCAACAGCAGGTCAAGCGTCAGGCAATCGATAAGTTAATGGCCAAGTATCAGATAAGCGATCGGAGCGACCGTTAATGTCAGGAAGAATGATGGGACGGCTACTGT
This sequence comes from Gammaproteobacteria bacterium, assembly GCA_963855085.1. Lineage (GTDB taxonomy): Bacteria > Pseudomonadota > Gammaproteobacteria > Pseudomonadales > Porticoccaceae > HTCC2207. The sequence continues at coordinate 1,950 of CAWLBR010000037.1, read as the reverse complement.
CACTACTCTCTATACCATTGCTATCCGTCAGTTTGCTGTTGCTTAGTGCGGCGGTTCAGTCTGACGAGGCACGTCCGGTTTATGTTGAAGTCACTCAGATGAGTGACTCTGAGTATCTATTGAAGTGGAAGATACCCCCGGTTATGTCGCAGGGCCAAGAGCCAGCCATCGAACTGCGGCAGAGCAATTGTCGCCTCAATGATGGCGCCTTTGAGGGCAAACCCGCTGGATTAGTTGGTCGTAAGCTCTATCGCTGCGATAGCAACACTGAGGCCGACTATCAGATTGAATTAATTTATCCCAACAGCAATCCGGCGCTGACCTCATTAATTGTATTTAAGCCTCTAGAGGGTGATCCGGTACAGGTGTTTTCTGGACCCGAAGAAACCCTGGTGACTCTGTCTCTGGTGACCTCCCCCTCTGCAGTGGCCAAGCAGTACACAGTGGCTGGTATAGAACATATTCTAATTGGTACAGATCACCTGCTATTTGTACTCTGTCTGATGATGATAGCCGGAAGCTTTAAGCGCCTGGTGCTGACGGTGACCGGATTTACTGTGGCCCACTCTATTACCCTGAGTCTGGCGACCTTGGATATTTTTCGCTTGCCGACGGAGTTAGTTGAGCTGCTGATTGCCCTGAGTATTTTGCTGCTGGCGGTAGAGATTGTGAAGCATCGCGCCGGGGGTGCTAAAGACAGCTTTACCTGGCGTTACCCGGTGAGTGTCTCAGCGGTATTTGGTCTGCTGCATGGCTTTGGTTTTGCTGTGGTATTACAGGAGTTGGGCTTGCCGTCGGCAATGAAAGTTCAGGCGCTGCTGTTTTTCAATATTGGCGTCGAGCTGGGTCAGTTGATGTTTATCCTGATGGTGTCGATTGCAGTGCTGATTGTTAGGCGCTGGATCGTTACTCAAGCCAGTCAGCAGGATCGACTGGCGCAGGCGGTGATATACAGTATTGGAGTCTGCAGCGCTTACTGGTTGTTCGAACGCAGTGCGCTGCTTTTTACTTGAGCTCTTTAGTTGAGCTCGTCAGTTGAGCTCTTTAGATAATCAGTTAAACCTAGCTAGCCTTACTTCGCTCTACTTTACTTTACTTTACCAAGATGCTTAGCGATGACCTTTAGAGTTGGCTTCACTAGCTTGGGGGTGCAGGCAACTATGTGCCCAGTCTCCAAGAACTTCTCGCCACCTTGAAAATCACTCACCATACCGCCAGCTTCACGAACCAACAGCGCACCAGCCGCAATATCCCAAGGCTTAAGATGCATTTCCCAGTAGGCGTCCATACGTCCGGCTGCAACATAGGCCAGATCCAGTGCCGCTGCACCCATGCGGCGAATGCCGGATGAATTGGTCGCAAACTCGTGCATCGACTTCAGGTAACCGTCCATATGATCGAAGGAGGGCGAGCTAAAAGGAATGCCTGTGGCGTAGAGCGCACCTACTTCACTGGCGCGACCTGATACACGAATACGGCGGCCGTTAAGCTTGGCGCCATCACCGCGACTAGCAGTAAATTCTTCGTGCTTAAAGGGTTCAACAATAACCGCATGCTCAAGCTTGCCCTTAATACGGCAGGCGATTGAGATCGCGACATGGGGTATGCCGCGAATAAAATTGGTAGTGCCGTCCAATGGATCGATAATCCATTCCACATCACTATTGGGGTTGCCGCTAACGCCGCTCTCTTCACAGAGGAAGCGATGGTCTGGGTAGGCCTTGGAGATATGGTAAATAATAGTCTCTTCGGAACGTCTATCAACTTCAGTTACAAAGTCGTGGCGACCTTTCTCATCGACCTTCACCAGATCGAGGTTGTCGGCCGATTTTACAATCATTTCGCCCGCACTGCGCGCAGCACGCAGGGCAATATTAACCATAGGTTGCATGTTAGATTTTCCAAGTGACTTAAAGAGCGCCGGCATTGTAACAGAACTAATGTGCCAGA
>CAWLBR010000036.1:0-17287 GCA_963855085.1 Gammaproteobacteria bacterium | reverse complement strand
AACCGCCCCGCCCCCCTATAGTACGCGGCCTCTGAAAGGAGACAGTAAAGCACTCGTAGCTCAGCTGGATAGAGTACCCGGCTACGAACCGGGCGGTCGGTGGTTCGAATCCACCCGAGTGCACCATATACGAAAAACCCCACTGCATGCAGTGGGGTTTTTTTGTATCTGGGGAACGACGGTGGTGAGAACCACTGGTTCGACAAGGTTGCTCCAGCAAGCTTGGACCGAGCCGCAACGCGGTGAGTCCGCAGGGTGCAAACACCCCATCGGGTGTTTGTAGTCACTAACTTGCTCCAGCAAGTTTGGACCGAGCCGCAACGCGGTGAGTCCGAAGGGTAGCAACAGCCCATAGGCTGTTGCTAGTCAATCCACCCATCTACCAGAGCACATAAAACTTCACTACATGCCTCGCTTAAATGCTCCGTTCTAAGTACCAGCCAGCCCCATGGAGATCCTTCGGCTTCGCTCAGGATGACAAAGTGGTGTGTATGATTCTAAGTACTCAAAGTACGGCCATCCTGAGCACTCAAAGCCTGTAATACCGACCGAACACCACTGTCATCCCGACCGCAGTGGAGGGATCTCCTCCAGTCAGCAACAAACTTTCAAATTTTTACCCACTTACCAAAAACTCTCTGACTTAATAAGCCTGCAATGCGGCAAGCAGATCCTTCGGCTTCGCTCAGGATGACAAAGTGGGGTGTATGATTCTAAGTACTCAAAGTACGGCCATCCTGAGTACTCAAAGTACGGCCATCCTGAGCACTCAAAGTACGGCCATCCTGAGCACTCAAAGCCTGTAATACCGACCGAACACCACTGTCATCCCGACCGCAGTGGAGGGATCTCCTCCAGTCAGCAACAAACTTTCAAATTTTCACCCACTTACCAAAAACTCTCTGACTTAATAAGGCTGCAATGCCCCATGGAGATCCTTCGGCTTCGCTCAGGATGACAAAGTGGTGTGTATGATTCTAAGTACTAAAAGTACTGCCATCCTAAGTACTAAAAGTACTGCCATCCTGAGCACTCAAAGCCTGTAATACCGACCGAACACCACTGTCATCCCGACCGCAGTGGAGGGATCTCCAGCGGGCAAAAGACCCTTCGACTTCCCTCAGAATGACAGAATATGGAGCATCAATCAGCCTTATAAAACCCCATCGCCTTATCCCGCACCGAACCCACTCTAAGATTCAAAATATCCCACAAATAATTCTGGTGCAGTTTCCATGGACTCTTGTCTCCCTGCTTCGGAAACTGATCCATGGCACGATCCACATACCCCGACGCCAGATCCAAAAACTGCAAGCGTTTAACGCTAGGGTCATTATTAGCAACACAGTACTGATAGTTATGTTTATCCATATAACTCATCAATCGACAGACATAATTACTGGTCAAATCACACTTAAGCGTCCAAGACGCATTGGTATACCCCGCCGCTAACGCAAGATTGGGTATGCCACTAAACATCATGCCCTTGTAGGTAAGACTATCTGAAACCTTCTTCTCGACACCATCCACCTCAAGCTGCATGCCACCCAGTAGCAACAGCTCAAGACCAGTGGCAGTCACAATAATATCCGCCTCGAGATGTTCGCCAGATTTAAGCTCAATACCGGTCTCGGTAAAGGTTTCAATATGGTCGGTAACAATACTCGAGGTGCCTTTGCGCAGGGAGCGGAACAGGTCCCCATTTGGCACCAGACAGAGGCGCTGATCCCAGGGGTTATAACTGGGATTAAAGTGTGTATCTATATCAAAATCATCGCCCATCCAAGCATGAACGACTTTGCGAATAAGTTTCTTCACATAATTCGGGAAGCGCCGACTAGCCTGAAACAGCAAGGCCTGCATGGTGACGTTTTTCCAGCGCGTTAAATCATAGGCAAACTGCTCAGGAAACCAGCGGCGAAACTTTTGACTAGTGGCATCAACATCCGGGCGCGACAGCACATAGGTTGGCGAGCGCTGCAGCATGGTTACATGACCCGCGGTCTTGGCCAGAGACGGCACCAGAGTAACCGCTGTGGCACCACTGCCAATAACTACCACCCGCTTGCCGCTGTAATCGAGATCTTCAGGCCATAACTGCGGATGCACAATCTGCCCTTTAAACTGATCAGCGCCGGGGAAATCCGGTGTGTAACCTTTGTCATAGCGATAGTAACCGGTACAGCTATAGATAAAGTTACAAGTCAGCGTTTCTGAAGGTTCATCAGCCTCAGCAGTATTCTCTAAGGTCAATGTCCACTTTGCAGTCGCACTATCCCAGGAGGCTGCGACAACTTTATGTTGATATTGAATATGCTCGTCGACCCCATACTCAGCCGCACTCTCTTTGATGTAATCGCAAATCGCGGGACCATCGGCAATCGCCTTGGGGCTTAACCAAGGCTTAAAGCTATAACCCAATGTATGCATATCCGAGTCGGAACGAATTCCGGGATAGCGAAATAGATCCCAGGTGCCGCCCATACGCTCACGGCTCTCGATAATTTTGTAGCTTTTATTCGGGTGTTTGAGCTGCAAGTGACAGGCTGCGCCAATACCAGACAGGCCGGCACCAATAATAATCATGTCGAAGTGATTCATAAGCGGTCTTTTTTTAGTTGTTATAAGTAGAGCTCGCTATTACAGCTGTGAGGCAATTGAGTCGCAAGCAGCTCCAGCCTGCGACAGCCTTGATCAGAAGGACCACCAACCTTTTACAGCTTTATCCAGCCCTGGCTGACATTTCTTTAATTGAGCACCATAGGTGGAAGTCTGCCTTTTTACCTTGGCCGCAACGCCACTCAAAAACTTTTTCTTTTTATAGGTACCGCGTTTATAGCCACCCCAACCCTCGTGATAGGCAAGGTATTGATTGGGGGCATCCCACTTGGATAGGCCAAGATTTTTATGGCTCTTATCCGTGTACCAGCCAACGAAGTTAATCGCATCGCCAAACTTATCTCGGTCATGAGTCCAGTGTCCGGTATCGCGACGATAGTCATTCCAAGCTGGGTCCTGAGCCTGAGCATAACCGTAGGCGGAGGACCTGCGCGGCAGCGGGATAAAGAAAAACTTAGGTCGGTCGGGGCGAACATTGTGCCGAAAGCTGGATTCCTGATTAATAATCGCCATCATCAAGGGAATCGGTGTTCCCCAGCGTTTGTTGGCCTTACGCGCGGCTTTGTACCAATCGGTCTCACCGCGAAAGATATTACAGATATCAGCAGTCTTGCTCGGCTTGTAGGTGCTACAGCCGGACAGGGCAACTACTGCGCAGAGCAACAGCGCCTTAATGATCGATGATGTAGCTATTTTTAAACTGTGATTTTTAATCATTTTTTAGGTATTGTATTGGCTGGAAATAGTCAGACAACAAAGATAATTAGCCCATCTATCTATCAACAGTAGACTTGCTAATTTCCTCCCGGATTAATTGACCATTCTACAGACTTCGCGGCATTATTCATGCGCTTTGTGAGAGACCAGCAAAGCAGGATTAATTGCTCGACGTATAACCTTTATCTGACAGCAAAATTATTAGCGGACCCATACCATGACCACCATGCCACAAGAGTCTAACAACTATATTTTCACTGGCACCTGCCGTGCAGGTACTGGCGTAGTTGCCGCCGTCACCAGTTATTTGGCCGAGCGCGACTGTTATATCTGCGCCCTGGAACAGTTTGACGACGACTCCACTAACAAATTTTTTATGCGCGCTGTTTTTCGTCCGCAAGACGGCTCGCCCTCCATTGATGATATCAAAGACTCTTTCATTGAAGTGTCAGAGCGCTTCAAGATGGATTGGCATATTCACGATCCCAAGGTGCCGGTTAAGACCCTGATTATGGTATCCAAATACGATCACTGTCTCGACGATATTTTATATCGCCGTCGCAAGGGGGAATTTAATATGGAGGTCACCGCCGTGGTGTCCAACCATGTTGACCTGCGCGCCATGGTTGAACGTGAAGGCATTCCCTTCATCCACCTGCCAGTAACCAAAGACACCAAGGCTCAGCAGGAGCAGCGACTGATGGAAATTGTCGACGACACCGGCACCGAGCTGGTGGTGTTGGCCCGCTATATGCAGATTCTATCCAATCAGCTGTCGGTGCAACTGTCCGGCCGCTGCATCAATATTCACCACTCTTTTCTGCCTGGATTTAAAGGCGCCAAGCCCTATCATCAAGCCTATGATCGAGGTGTAAAAGTGATCGGCGCAACCGCTCACTATGTCACTTCAGATCTCGATGAAGGGCCGATTATCGAACAGATCCTGACCCGCGTTAACCACAACTACAAGCCTGAACATCTAGTCAGAGTTGGCCGTGACAATGAAAGCACGGCACTGAGCAAGGCAATCACTTACCACATTGAACGGCGAGTATTTCTCGACGGCAATAAAACAGTAGTGTTTCTCGGCGGCTAAACAAGCCGCCGCCAGCGCTCTGGAGGCAACATGCCATTTGGACTTTTAAAATACGGGCTCAGTAGTGAGTACCCGGGTACGCATCATTTTAATCCTGCCACAGAGCTTAAAAAGCACTATGACGTAGTCATTATTGGCGCCGGTGGTCACGGCACAGGCATCGCCTACCATCTGGCAAAGTACCACGGCATTACCAATGTCGCAGTACTGGAAAAGAACTATCTCGGCAGTGGCAATACCGCGCGCAATACAGCGGTGATTCGCTCCAACTATCTTACCGAAGAAGGTGTCACCTTCTATCGCGAGTCTGTGAAACTCTGGCAAGACCTGAGCAACGAATTTAACTACAACGTGATGATGGAAAGCCGCGGCCAGCTCACCCTGGCCCACAGCGATGCCGCGATCCGCAGCTTTCGCTGGCGCGCAGAGGTCAATCAGCATATGGGCGTGCGCTCGGAGCTTATCGACCGCCAGCAAATTGCCGAGATGATCCCCAATTTAAATATGTCTGAGGACTCGCGCTTTCCGATTATGGGTGGTCTCTGGCATGCGGACGGCGGCACAGCACGCCATGATGCCGTGGCCTGGGGCTATGCCAAAGGCGCCTGTGAGCGCGGTGTAGAACTGCATCAGTTAACCGAAGTGCAGGATATAGAAGTCACCAGTGGTCGAGTTACAGCAGTGAAAACCAATCGCGGACGCATCGAATGTGGCTGTGTGGTTCAGGCTGTGGCCGGTGCCAGCTCGGTAGTGGCCAAGATGGCCGGCATACCACTGCCGATCCATTCTTACCCACTCCAGGCCATGGTTACCCAACCCTACAAACCGATCTTAACGCCCCATGTGAGTTCGCCCCATTTGCATGTCTATACCCATCAGACATCCCGCGGTGAATTTGTTATCGGCGGCGGTTCAGATCCCTATCCACTCTACAATACTAGAGCGACTCTGGATCAGCGCGAGACCCTTACGGCAGCGGCACTAGAGCTGTTTCCCTTTTTAGCTCAGGCGCGAATGTTGCGCCAGTGGGCCGGCACCACTGATATGACACCAGACTACAGCCCGATTATGGGACTCAGTCCGGTGGAGAATTATTACCTGGATGCAGGCTGGGGAACCTGGGGCTTTAAGGCGACACCGATCTGCGGCAAAACCATGGCTGAGTTGGTGGCGACGAAAAAAGTCCCAGATATTATCAAACCCTTTGAGCTTGAGCGTTTCTACAAATATCAGCAGATCAACGAAGCCGGCGCCACTGCCGCTAGCCACTAACACTTAAGGGAGACTTATATGAAACTATTAACCTGCCCTTTAAATGGCCAGCGCAATATCAGCGAATTCACTTATGGCGGCGAGTATCACCAAATGCCAGATCATCAGCAGGCCTCTTCACGAGAGTGGGCGGAGCACGTCTTCTTTCATGACAATAGTGCCGGTGTGGTGATCGAATGGTGGTGCCACAGCGCCAGCTCCTACTGGTTTTTGGCCGAGCGCAATACCATTAGCGACCAGATTCTGCGGACTTTCCCTGCGGAGGAAATCTTTAAGCAGCGGATTGATTTTGCCCCAGCTCCTGAAGCTAGTTCTGAAGCGGCTCAGGCTACCAAGGGAGAGAGCTAATAATGTCCGATAATAGCCGTTTAGCCCCACCCTTTGGCTCGCTGATCAATCGCGAGCAAGCCATAATTTTTAGCTTTGAAAAGCAAACCTATCAGGGCTTTGCCGGTGACAATATCGCCAGTGCCCTAGCCGCCAACCAGCAGTGGTTGCTGAGCCGATCATTTAAGTATCACCGTCCCCGGGGCCTATTGACCATGGCTGGGCAAGATGCCAATACCATGATTCAGCTGCCCTCAGACCCCAACGCGCTAGCGGATCGGATTCCGCTCAGTGAAGGCCTTGAGGTAATGGGACAAAACTACAGCGGCAGCCTCGATCGCGACCGCGGTGCCCTGCTCGGACTATTTTCCAGTTTTTTACCCGTTGGCTTTTATTACAAAGCCTTTTTTAGGCCACGGGGCATGTGGGAAAAATGGGTATTACTGATTCGCAAAAAAGCCGGTCTCGGAGTGATTAACCAAGACTACCAACCAGAGTATTACGACAAGCAGTATCAATTTTATGATGTCGCCGTAATCGGTGCTGGACCCGCAGGTCTATCCGCTGCGCTAGAGGCCGCAAAAAGTGGTGGCGAAGTATTGCTGGTTGACGAAAATGCTAGCTTGGGTGGATCACTCAACTACAGTCGACTCGATGCCGAGGGAACAGCCGCTCTTGAACTGCGCCAACGCCTAGTGAGCGAAGTTGAGGCCACAGCCAATATCACCGCTATGACCAGTGCTACCTGCAATGGTTGGTTCGCCGATAACTGGCTGCCCATTATCTGTGGCAAGCGCCTCTATAAAGTGCGCGCCAAGCAGACGATCCTCTGTGTTGGCTCTATGGAGCAGCAGGCTGTGTTCCACAATAATGACCTGCCCGGCGTGATCATGAGCAGTGCCGCTCAGCGCCTGATGCATCTCTATGGGGTGCGTCCCGGTAAAACGGCAGTAGTGGTCACCGGTAATAATGAGGGCTATGGCACAGCTCTGGATCTGCTCGATGCCGGTGTTGAAGTGAAAGCCATTATCGATCTGCGCCAGCAGCCCGAATATGACGCGGTTGCCCAATATGCTTTAAGCAAAGGCCTAAACGTCAAAACGGGACATGCAGTTTACGCTGCCAATAAAGATCCCAGCGGTCTGCATCTGGGTTCGGTGGAGGTCCGTGAGATTATTAGTCAAGGCATCTGCGCCACACCTAAAAAGGGCAAGAGCGAAATCATTGACTGCGATACTCTGTGCATGTCTGTGGGTTACACCCCCACCTATCAGCTTATTTGTCAGGGTGGCGGCCAGCTCAGTTATGACGACGAAAGTGCCATGTTTACTCTGACCAACTGCCCACAGGATTGCCAGATTGCCGGATCGGTCAATAGCCACTGGCTGTTAGATGATGTGATAGCCGACGCAAAACGCGCCGCCATAATTGCCACCAACGCATTAGAGCTGACCACAGAAACCATTCCCGAGACCATTGCCCTGTCGCAGCAACAGAGCCCGAACTTTGGCTGGCCAATTTTTGCCCACCCCAAAGGCAAGGAATTTGTCGACTTCGATGAAGATCTGCAGATTGCCGATATTATTAATGCCACCAAGGATGGCTACGAGCATATCCAGCTGGTCAAACGCTACTCCACCTGTGGCATGGGCCCTTCACAGGGTCGTCACTCCGCATTGGCCACTGCTCGTTTAGTCGCCGCCGCAATCCATAAAACCGTGGCCCAGACCGGTGTCACCACCGCGCGGCCACCGTTTTCTGCTGAGCACTTGGCCCACAGTGCCGGACGCAGTTTTTATCCCGCTCAGCGCAGCAATATGCACTATCGCCATCTTGAAGCTGGCGCGCAGGTGCTCCAGGCCGGCGCCTGGTATAGACCAGCCTATTACGGCAGCAGCGATAAACGCCAGGAGTGCATCAACGATGAAGTGATTAATGTGCGCAACAATGTTGGCCTGGTAGATGTTTCAACATTGGGCGGACTCGAAGTGCGTGGACCTGATGCGCCAGAATTCTTAAACCGCTTTTATACCTTTGGTTTCTTAAAGCAGCCAGTGGGCAAAGCCCGCTATGCACTGCTCACCAATGAAGCGGGTGTGGTAATAGACGACGGTGTTGCCTGTCGCTTTAGCGAGCAGCACTACTATGTCACCGCCACCACCGGCGGCGTAGGCAATGTCTACCAAAGCATGCTCAAGTGGAATGCCCAGTGGCGTTTGGATGTGGATATAGCCAATGTCACCTCAGCCTATTCCGCGGTGAATATCGCCGGCCCCAATGCGCGCAAAGTACTGGCCAAGGTCTGCTCTGATATAGATCTAGACAGTGAAGCCTTTCCCTATATGGGGGTTCGTGAAGGCAGCGTCGCCGGTATTCCTGCACGGGTAATTCGGGTTGGCTTCGTCGGCGAGCTGGGTTACGAAGTACATATACCTCAGCACTGTGGCGAAGCGCTATGGGATGCCTTGATCTGCGCAGGCGCAGCGTTTTCGATCAAGCCCTTTGGTATAGAGGCCCAGCGAATTCTTCGCTTGGAAAAAGGTCATATTATTATCGGCCAGGACACCGACGCCATGTCCAACCCAGCTGAAGTTCAGATGGGCTGGGCTATTGCCAAGAAAAAGCCGTTTTTTGTCGGCGGTCGCAGTATCCAAGAGTTGAACAAAGCGCCGCTTAAACGAAGCCTAGTTGGCTTTGTGATCAATGACTTGGAGGCGCCAATTCCTCTGGAGAGCCACCTGGTATTGGATGGCGATCGTATGACCGGCCGGGTCACCTCCTGCAACTACTCGCCGACCCTCAATAAAGCCGTTGGTCTTGCCTACGTTGAGCCGGACAAAGCCGAGGCTGGCAGTCACTTCACCATAAAATCCAGCGACGGCGTTATGGTCGATGCAATGGTAGTGAAGCTGCCCTTCTACGATCCCGAAACACAGCGTCAGGAGCTTTAATAATGAATCCCTTTACTCTCCCCACCAGCGCCCTGCGCCGCAGCCAACTGTATCGCCGCCAGACTGAAATGGGCGCCGATTTTATTACCTTGGGGGACAGTGTTGTGGTCTCCCACTATCAGAGTATGGGCCACGAAAAAATTCAGGCGGAGCAACTGGGCCTCGCCGATCTATCTACCCTGCCGCGCAGTGGTTTTAAAGGTGCTGGTGTGCCAGATTGGGCCCTGAGCCTGGGTATCGAACTACCCGCAGAGCCCAACCGAGCTGTAGTGCAAGCTGATGGCACACTGGTGGCACGTCTGTCACAGAGCGAGCTGTTGCTGGCCAGTAATCTGGAGGGTCTGTCTCAGTGCATTACCGATGCTGGCCAAGCTGTACTGCCAGAGCGCGTCTATGACTTGCCGCGCAGCGATAGCCACAGCTGGCTGGTGCTCTGTGGCAGTCAGGCACCTGAAACCCTGTCCAAAGTCTGTGGCGTCGATCTGCGTCCGCACAAATTTGCCAATGGTGAAATTGCTCAGACCTCGATCGCCAAAATCAATGGCGTGATTGTACGCAATGACCTAGAAGATAGGCTCAGTTATTGCCTATTTAGCGACAGCAGTTCGGTTGAATTTTTATGGAATAGCCTGCTTGATGCGATGGCCGAATTTAACGGTACTGCCATTGGTGTTCAGGCCCTGAAGGATTGGTAGATCGGAAAATTTATAGCGCTAATCAGAGTGAGCTAATAAGAGCGAACTAATAAAAAGCCCTAATCAATTTGCACTACCTGTCCCCAGGGATATTTCATTTACCCAATCCCATCCTTAAGCTCATTTTAACTGCCCGGTGTTAAAAGCCCGTATTAAAAGCTTAGCTAATAGAGGCTATGGACTTAGCCACTGTATGTTTTTACATAGCAGTATGTTTAGATGGTCTGGCGAAATTCATGACAGTGTAAATGCCATAATAATAAATAAATCTGTTACCGAAATAAAACCTTTAATTACAATCTGGGGAAACCAAGCATGTCACAACAGACTTCTAAAGAAATCCGATCAACAGTCACCAGCGACGGCGATATAACAATCTCTATCGTTAACGTAGCCATGCCCATACCCAAAGACAATGAAGTATTGATCAAAGTAGAAGCAGCGCCAATTAATCCATCGGATCTTGCGCTTCTGACAACCTTTGCCGCGGATTTGGATAGCCTCACTGTATCCGGTTCTGGCGATGACACTGTCGCCTCAATGAAAGTGCGCCCGGCGCTAATGAAAGCCATGACCCCAAGATTGGATCAAGCCATGCAGGCCGGTAATGAAGGCTCTGGTGTGATAGTCGACGCTGGCGCCAATGCCAAACAGCTTATCGGCAAGACCGTTGGCGTGGCCGGTGGAGCCATGTATGCCCAGTATCGCTGTGTGCCAGCCATTAGCTGTCTAGTAATGGATGACAGCACTACCTCTGCGGAAGCAGCCTCATCATTTGTTAATCCTTTAACCGCCCTGGCCTTTGTTGAAACCATGAAAATGGAAAACCATACAGCACTAGTCAACACGGCTGCAGCCTCAAATCTCGGCCAAATGCTGGTTAAAATCTGTAAAGACGACGGCATTCCCCTAGTCAATATCGTGCGTAAAGCTGAGCAGGTCGACGTGCTTAAGAGCCTAGGTGCAGAGCATGTTTGCAATACCAGCGATGAGAGCTTTATGGAGGATTTGGTCGCTGCCTTAATCGCCACTGGCGCCACATTGGCATTTGATGCCACCGGCGGTGGTAACGGCGGCAAGCTTCCAGGACAGATATTGGCTGCCATGGAAATCGCGGCCAACAAGACTGCGAAAGAATACAGCCGCTATGGCTCAGATATTCACAAGCAGGTTTATATCTATGGTGGCCTGGATCAATCGCCAACCATTTTGAACAGATCATTTGGTATGCAGTGGGGTCTTGGCGGTTGGTTATTAACACCCATGATTGGCCGTATCGGCATGGAAAAATTTGGTCAGATGCGCGCGCGAGTGGCTAAGGAAATCAACACGACTTTCGCTAGCCAATACAGCCAGGAGATCTCTTTCGAGGAGATGCTGCAGCCAGAGATCCTTAGAGAGTACGTAAAGCAAGCTACAGGTGAGAAGTTCTTGGTCCGCCCCCATAAGTAAAGCCTAGAGCTAGAAGTTAGAGCTAGAACCAAGAGCTATGGCCGCCCTAATTGGGTGGTCGTAGCTTTTTTTTACTCTTTTTTAGAGATTGCTGACTACTTCAGTCAGCACTGGTTCCAACAGCGACATTTCCACTACCACCGATTGCAAACCCCGTAGCCCCGTAAGATACTAGCGCGATGAAAAATAATAAAAATATCGAAATCGGCGCACTAAAAATCTTCGCCGCAGTCTCCACCTCTGACACTCTGACCCAAGCCGGTGAACAGCTGGGTATCACCCAGTCCGCCGTTTCACAGACTATTAAGCAGCTGGAAATTCAAACAGACACTCAGCTAGTGATCACCAGATCGCGACCGATCAAACTGACACCTAGCGGCCAGGTGCTAAAAGACTATGCCCGCCAGGTTATCGAAGATACACAGCGCATGCTCTCGGATGTTCGCATGGCCTCCAAAGGCGGATTGATCCCACTCAATATAGGCATGGTTGACTCCTTTTGCGATGTAGCCGGCGTCCAATTGATGGAACAGCTCAAGCCCTTTACTTCAAAACTGGCACTGCGCACCGGTCTGGTCTCACCGCTCACCCAAGCCCTACTCAATCGCGATCTGGATTTATTGATTACCGGCGATTCAGTGGACGAACATCCGCAACTGCAACGCTATCCAGTGCTGCGGGATCCCTTTGTGGTATTAGTACCGAAAAAATATGCACAGCGCAGTGGCCTAGATATTCAGTGGTTGTCAGAGAACCTGCCGTTTATTCAGTACAACCGCCAGTCACGCCTAGGCGCACTCACCGACCTGATTGCTCGGCGCATGAATATCAAACTGATGGCTAACTATGAACTGGACAGCACTCAGACCTTACTGCGCTTTGTGCAGTCCGGTCACGGCTGGGCGATTGTCACCGGACTCTGCATAGTGCGTTACCCGGAACTGCTCGATGAGGTCGACGTGATACCGCTGGCCAATGGCAATCACGCCCGCTATCTGACTTTGCTCTCGCGTCCCGATGAACTGGGTAAGCTGCCGCAACTCACCGCTGAAATCTGCCGCAGTCTCTATAGCAACGAGATAGTCCCACAACTGGAAAAAATTGCTCCCTGGCTCAAGCAGCAGGCCTATGCCTTAGACAAGATGCCGGCGATCTAGGGTCAGTAAAATCTATGCACTAGGTCGGTAGTAGAAGGCTCAGGATAAAAGACTTAGGGTAAAAAGCTCGTAGCAAAAACCGCTTAGAACGGCGAGAATTTAAAAATAAGTCCTGCGCCCCAACCCCGCTTTGACCTCTTGGATCAATCAGCTTTACCACGATAGGAAATTTGAGCGCTGGCTATACGGTGCGACAACAGGGTGTTGTCAGCCTGAATATCCGCCGGGCGAATAATGCCTTTGAGGCGAATAAACTCACTGCCTTCGGTGAGGGCCAATTGCTTTTCCCCAAGGATCACCAGATTGTCGTTGCTCAGCACTTCAACCACCATGGCCGAAATAGAACCGGTCAATGAAGCCGCTTGATCGGCAGTACCCGTACCCTCACTGATGACACTGCCGCCAGCTAATTTGAAATCGCTAAAAGGGTCGGTGCCGCGGCCGATCTTCGCTTCGGTGACAACATTGTTGCTCGCCGATCTGCTGGTAGAAATATCGCTGCTGCGTGATGTCCGAGTGGTTTCACTGAGTAGTACAGTAACCCGATCGCCGACTTTAAAATCGCCATCCTGATAGCTGCGCATATCGCCAAAAAGGGCCATGCCGTTGTTGGAAGCAGCGCCAGTGATCTGGGTTTCTGATACTGTAGGCGCAGGCTGTTCCAAAGCAAATTCAGCTGTCGACATCATGTTTGGCTGTGTGGCACAGGCCCCGATCAGGGACGCTATTGCACTCATTGCCATGGCGCGCAGAAGGTTCATTATTTGGCCTTAAAGATTATTTTTCAGGGGCGCGCAGCGAGCTGCTGCAGAATTTGGCGGCATTTAACCTCGCAGGCACAGTGGCTGTCAACAGCAATGTCTTAAACGATCAAACCTGGGTCGTTATCGACATCTGCCAGCAGATCGGCTGTCTGCTCCTGTGATATTTGCGCAGTGGCAATAGCAAAGGATTGGACCCCATAGTCCGAGGGTAGATGCTCATCAGTCCAACCCAGAGCAGCCACTTTATTGGCAATCATCAGATCAATTTCAATCGCGGAATAATCCACTGCAGCCAGAATTTCACGGGTCGACTGACCGTGGCGCTCGGCCGAAGAAATAGACCGAATCAGGCTGTTAGTCGGGCGAATAGCATAGTGATCTATCTGAGTCAGGCGATGTCCGCTGGGGTGATTGCCATGCACTGAAAAGGCAAAGCTGCCCAGATCTGTGCCGACAAAACCATCCGCCTCGCGGCTGTACTGGGCGCGCAAAGTCTCAATAGACTGGGGCTGGGCCGCGGCAATATCCGCTGCGACAAAACGTTTGACCCATTCCTCAGAGGAAGCCTGTTGAAAGGCCACTGTCAAAAAGGTTTGAATATCACCGGTTAGCGTAATGCCCTGTAGACCGGGTACAGTGGTTTCCAGACGCTCAAGATCCGCTTCGCTGGAATCAATAAATATCCAGTCATCCCAGGTTTTGTAAAAGTGCGACAGTGCATGGGTGCCCATAGCTGCGCGACCCGAAGGTTCATTAAAGGGCTCAAGTCCGGCGTAATCAAAACAGAACGGCAGCTGGGCAAGATTGGTCACTGCCGATAGCGAGGTGCGCGCGCGACAGGCAACACCGGTTTTTAAGTTATGGTAGAGGGCCATAGCCATACCCACACCGCCGGCGAATCCACAGTTAACATCCAGAGTACCCAAATGAGCATGTTCCTCTGGCGTCTCTACACCACCAAAGCGGGACATAATGCCGCTGTTGGCCTGAATAATATCGTCATAACCAATGTAATTGGTCTTCGGCCCAGCAATCGGGCCGCCAAAACAATCGAGGCGACAGAACAGCACGCCGGGATTAATTTTTTGCAGGCTGTCGTGATCTAGACCCAGGCCGATCATCTGTCGTTCGGGGGCATTGATCACAACCATATCAACACTGCGTACCAAGCGTTCTAAGGCTTCTCGACCCTGGGGCTGGTTGATATCAATCAGACCACTTTTCTTACCCATATCTGACTGAAAGCCAAACAGCGTTCCGATCAATGGATCATAAGTGGGGACCACTGACTGCAGCTTGATCACCTCTGCACCAAAGCGCGCCAAAAAGGCTGAGGAATGAGGTCCGGCAATCACATTGGTCAGATCCAAAACACGCACACCATCCAGCCAACCGGTCTTGTCCATCAGGTTGGTTTGGGCATCGCCCTTGGCAATCTTAGGTCGGGTAATGGTCTCTGCCGCCGCAACCACTTTTAATTGTTGCAGGGCCTCATCAAAGCTGACCATCTTGCGCGGTGCGGGTGACAGCATTAGGTGAGCGGAATCTTCCAACCAGGCTATGGGGCCAGGCTGCTTCATCAGGCCATACTCTGGGTCATTGACCTCAACAATCAGACCGGCATCGCGGCAGTGATCGCTATTGACCCATTCATTAGTGGTGCGATGGGGTGCGCCGGGAATTTTGCCTTCACCAAAAATAACGCCCCACTCATCTGAGGTCTTGGTCAGAAATACAAGCTTCATTTTCTCGGCGATAATATCCGCCCACTTTTTAGGCAGTGGATAGACACCAATAGAAGTCTCTCCGTCCCACTCACTCACAGGTGCGTGAAGGTCAGAGGTATCCGGCAACCCTTCGGCAACGAGCTCTTCATAGAGGCCCAGCACTTCGAGACAGCGGCGAGCGTGAGTGCGGTGAGATGGGCAGACGCAATAGAATTTGCGGCCATCGGCACAGTCGTAGCTGCGGTAAAAAGGATCCAGGTATTCCTGGAGATCTTCATAGCTCAGATCGAAGGGAATATTGGCCGCGGTACGGCGTTCGATTTCCAGTTCACGCATGGTTTTGTAGCGCTCAGGAAGTCCGTCTACAACATAGGAGTTGTAAGACAGTCCTTCCATCATCGCGGCTACAACAGGTACTTCAATACTGTCGCCGCTGCCTGTTTTCTCTCGGCCAAATAAAGCCAGTGCCAATGCACTAGCGCCTAGACAGGTAGCGTAGGAAGAGCCAAGTGGTAACGGTGAGAAGCAGGGGTTAAGGCCCATCAATATGCGATTAAAACCCATATCGGTGAAGGCACCTGCGGTGGCAGCTACTACTGCTTCCGTGGCTTTCCAGTCACGGCGCAGCTGATCGTTGCTGGCGAAGCCGGGCATCGAGAGCGTAATTAATTCTGGACGCTGGTCGCGCAGCTGCTGGAAGTCGACGCCAAGTTTTTCCATCACGCCGGGGCGAAAGGATTCAATCACTATATCGGCTTGGTCTATAAGGCTCAGAGCCTGAGAGAGGCCCTGGTCGGTTTTCAAATCTAGGCGCAGGCAGCTCTTGTTACGATTTAAAATGGCGTTGGCCGCATGCTTCCACTGGGGACCCTGAGGTGGGTCTATATGGATGACTGTGGCACCCAGATCGGCCAATACCATGGCAACAGCAGGTCCAGCAATTTGCTGACCGAAGTCGATAACGCGAACGCCGACGAGTGGAAGCTGAGGTTGTTTTTGCATGGTTTGCTACCTTTAAAAATCGTTGTACTTATTTTGTTGAACTACTGTCATTCTGTTATCTCGACCCGCCGCGCCCGTTCAGCCCGGCCTGTCCCACTCACTCTGTCATCCCACTCCACCCAAACCTGTCATCCCGACCCGCTGTACCCTGTCATCCCGACCCGCTATACCCTGTCATCCCGACCGCAGTGGAGGGACCTCAGCCAGTCGGCAGGAGATCCTTCGGCTTCGCTCAGGATGACAAGTTGGTACGTAATCCCGACCCGCTGTACCCTGTCATCCCGACCCGCTGTACCCTGTCATCCCGACCCGCTATACCCTGTCATCCCGACCGCAGTGGAGGGATCTCAACCAGTCGGCAACCAACCTTTTAACTTGGCTCAGGCTGGTAAGTAGGTACCAAACCCTTTCCTAATCAACGCTAATCTGGTCACTTATGGCCGGCATAATAGGAGCGAATTATTGACCGCACCATCAATTTAAAATTGGCCTCAGGCATGGTTTTTTTTATGCCTCAACAACCCTGGTAATCCAACCGTAAAAGGCCCAATAAATGGGCTCTACAGCCCCATTCCTCCCCATGCTTAAAGACTCTCATACAGTTCAATTTAGATCGGCTTGAGCCCCTCAGTCCCAATGATTTTTAGGGTCTTGGCCTTAGTTTTTTAATGCCTGCAATCATTTATCGCTAAAAACAATACAAATCGTATCGTTATACTATTTAAACACTAAAAATGGGTGTAATATCGCGGCCATAAACATAAGAATTTAGGGGAGTAAAAAAATGTCCGTGCAAATTATCCTGCCACGTATCCTGCAAGTGGGTGCTGGCGCCAGTCAGCAGGCTGGCAGCATCGTCAAAGCGCTGGAATGTCAGCGTCCGTTAATTGTCACCGACAAAATGATGGTGCAGCTGGGTTATGTGGCACGTATTCAGGAGAGCCTCACCGCTCTGGGTATACACTCCGATGTG
This sequence comes from Gammaproteobacteria bacterium, assembly GCA_963855085.1. GTDB lineage: Bacteria > Pseudomonadota > Gammaproteobacteria > Pseudomonadales > Porticoccaceae > HTCC2207. The sequence goes on along the minus strand of CAWLBR010000036.1, from coordinate 535 downwards.
TTTGATGACACGGTTCCCGAACCCACGGTCAGTTCAATCCAAGCCGGAGTCGAAATGGTCCGTGATGGCAGCTACGATTCGATTATTGCGGTTGGCGGCGGCAGTCCAATAGACAGTGCCAAGGCGATCAGTATTCTCGGGAAATATGGCGGCGTGATGCGCGACTATAAGTTTCCCCGCATAGTGAGCGAGCCAGGCCTGCCGATTATCGCTATACCTACCACCGCGGGCACTGGTTCTGAAGCCACCCGCGTGACCATTATTACCGATGAAACCAACGACGAAAAAATGCTCTGTGTCGGTATTGGCTTTATGCCTACAGCAGCGTTGGTGGACTATGAGCTAACCCTGAGCTTGCCTGCGCGCACTACGGCAGATACTGGCATCGATGCCCTCACCCATGCCATAGAAGCCTATGTGAGCAAGAAGGCTAGCCTTTATAGCGACACTCAGGCGATTGCCGCCATGAAACTGCTGGCGCCGAATCTGCGTCGCGCATTTCATGATGGCAGTGACCGTGACGCTCGCGAAGCCA
>CAWLBR010000035.1:0-17488 GCA_963855085.1 Gammaproteobacteria bacterium | reverse complement strand
TAGTTGTCTGTACCTTCAAATTTCATAGAGTCTAAATCCACATTTTGAGTGATAAATAAGTTAGCCTCGCATCATAAGCTAAGAGCCTATATAAAAAAATGTACGAGCTAATGAATCCAAATAGTCAGTCACGGCATCTTACCTGAGCAACTATTATTACTAGAGCGCATGGTGCCGCTGTTAAGGCACTGCCGACAAGTGAATCCGCGGTTAACTATGACCGCGGAGTACCCAAGGCAGTATTTACGGCAGAGCATTCTGAGCAACGAGATTAACCAGCGGCGATTAACCATAGAGGTGGGATCAATAGTTATCACCACAGCGCCGCTGAAATAACCCGGAGAACAATATGAAAAATCACCTCGTGAAGAACGGCCTGTTGGTTTGCGCCATGTTATTGGCCCTAGCAAATACAGTCCCAACTATGGCTGAAGACATCAACGAAGTCGCCGTTATCGCCTCTCCTAGCGACATTGACATTAACAGTGCCAGCGACAGCCACACTGATGCCCATGATGAATTTGATAGCGAAGTGGCATTTATTGTCGACGAGGTCATCGGCGAGCTAAAAGCTGAATGGAAAGACCTTGACCAAGAGGAGCGCCAGGAAGTCAAAGATGCCCTGCGCTCGTTTCAAGAAGGCATCAACATAACCATTCCCGACAGCTTCAGTTTTGGCGGCTTAAGTTCTGTGATAGTGCCGATTTTTGCCATTCTATTCACCTTCGGCTCACCGGTGCTCGTTATCGCCCTGCTGCTCTTATTTTCTTACCGCAAACGTAAGCAGCGCGACGCCTTAGTCGAGAAATTCATCAACGCTGGCAAAGATGTGCCCCCGGAAGTATTGGCCAGCTTTAGTGATAATGCGGTTAGCGGCAATAACCTCCAACGCGGATTAATCCTAAGCGGCATCGGAAGCGGATTATTTCTATTCCTTGGCATGCTGGTAGGTTGGGGCGTCGCTTCAGTTGCCCTCATTCCCCTTTGTATAGGTATAGCTCGGCTCTTGATCTGGAAACTCAGTGAGCAGCAAGCAGAGACAGAACCCCATAACACTAGCAATGCTGCTTAAGCTTTATGAACCCTACGGATCAGGCGTTGATTGACGCCGTCGTCAAGGAAGACAGTCACCGAGCGTTTGCGGAACTGGTAAAGCGCTACCAGTCTCCGCTGCGTTATTCATTGCGCCAACTAACGGGCTGGAATGAGGCTCTGGCCGACGATTTGGCCCAGGAAACCTTTATTAAAGCCCACAGTGTATTGAGCAGCTTTCAGGGTAAGGCGAAATTTTCCAGCTGGCTCTATCGCATCGCCTACAACCTGATGCTGAGTCACTTTCGCGTAGCGCGCAATCGTGAATTAACCGGCGGTTTAACGGGTCGGGAAGAGCAATCACTGTGGTTTGATAACGACCGTGAAGCGATCCTATCGAATGAATCCCTGCAACTGCATCGCGATCTGGCACAGGCAATGAATCACCTCAGTAACAACCAGAGAATGGCCCTGCATCTGAGTTTGCACCGCGAGTGCACGCAACAGGAAATTTCCGATATCATGAGCATCCCTCTAGGCACAGTGAAGACCCTAATTGCTCGCGGGAAAATTAGTCTCAGAGAGCGACTTGCGGACTGGAAAAGCGGAGACACATCATGACCAGAGAAACTGACATCGACAGCCTATTTGCGGAATTGCGCAGCAGTGAGCCCTGCATACAGGATCAAGGTTTTTCAACTCGGGTACTCATAGAACTTGAGCAAAAGGCCGGGCTGTCGTTTTTCAAAGACGCACTGATAACAATGCTATTTACACTGATTGGCTGCCTGCTGTCCTACGCTTTTTTCCCCATAGCGGAGTTCGTGGCGCTGTTGCCCAGCAGTATTCACATTAGCCCCATGTCATTGCTGACACTAGGCGGCGCTGTGGCATTGGCTTGCAGTGCAGCATATTGGACGCTAGAAACTGACCGGATTTGAGTGTATTGGTTGTCGCCAGCAGAGATCTCTCACATGCGCTCGAGATGACAGGATGATGATTGATTGCCAGATTCAGAATTATTACCCCCACAGTCTCATCCCGAATAGCGCACTTATGCAAAAAGCCACCTCAACACCCACAATCTTGCAGCGAAGCCATGGAGACCCTTTGCGATCAATCAGGGCCCGTTTATGGATTTGTGATTTTCAGATTAAGAGAGCACTTGTTTGAGCGTTAGCGAGTTGTGGGAACGCTGAAAATCACAGATCCATGGGGCCGATCGCCAAGGGTCTCCATGGCTTCGCCCACACCAGAGCCCCACCGTCGTTACGCTCTGCGAGGTGACAGTTTAGTGATTCAATGCAAGAGATAACAGAACAGGCATTAACTGACAGACTTAGATGACTCATCAGGCAGGATATCAGCGCCAACATCGGCTGTAGATTCTGCAGTAACTAAAGACTTAGAGCCAAACAACTTAGCCCACAGCAGACGCCCAACGCCATAGATCAACAGAGCAAATACCAGCACCGCAATAATCGGCGCCAAACCCCGCTGAAAACCATCACTGGCCCCCGAGAGCAGCACACCTTCATAGAGGCTAACAAAAAACGCCGGTGCCAAATGAGCGTCATCGCGATAGGCAGTCACTGGGGTAAACAAAAACACCGCAGAGGTGAGTATAGAAATATGACGCACTGCGGCATAGGTAATATTGCGCAGCAGGTACCAAAGAAATATCAGTAAAAATAACCCACCAATGGAGTAGGCAATCCAGCCATGGAGATAATTCTCAGCGGTATACATAGTTAGTTAATCCATCTAATAATATGGTCTTCAATATCGTCGTCATGCACATGTAACTCAGAGGTCACCTTGCCCCGCAGCGATGCGCCATAACTGTGCATAGCCTCGCGATCACCGGTGCGCAGATGATGCCATTCCGGCAGCGGCAGACCTGCGGCTATAAGCCTGTAGGAACAGCTCTGGGGCAACCATTCCAGTTTATTGACGTTGCTGCGGTCAAGCTTTATGCAATCATCGACGATCTTGTGACGCCCGGCATAATCGGAACAGCGACAGGACTCGGTATCAAGTAGCTGACAGCTAACATTTGTGTAATAGATCTCTTCAGTGTCGGCGTCTTCGAGCTTAACCAGACAGCATTTAGCGCAGCCATCACAGAGTGCTTCCCACTGGCTATCATCCATCTGGACCAGAGTTTTGGTCTGCCACCAGGGTTGACTGGCCATTAGAGCTGCTCTGTCAGTGGAATGGGCGGCGGTGGCATCTGCAGGTAAAAACCCTGCCGATCAATATCATCCATCACTTTTACCACATCTGCCCGAGCCAGCTTTTTGGTCGTGGCCAGCAGCATGGTCGTGACCAACACAGGCTTTCCGAACTGATTTAGCAGAGCCTCTGGAACCCGTTTAAAACCGTCCTCTCGAGACAGGTAGAGATACATCTCTTCCTTGGTTGCGGTTTTATAAATATCGCAGAGAATTTTGCCGGCAATTTTCATAGAGCATCACTGCTATCGATCACCAGCTGCAGAGCCGGGATCACCATACTCCCCCGCCATCCATCAACTAATCTTGCCGGCCACTCACATTTGCCCTCAGACGTACTGCGCAGAATCGATTCCAACTCTTTCTTGTTGCACATAAGCTCTTTGGGAATAGCCTGTTGCTCGGCCACTTCATTAATACTGACTCGCATCTTTTTCATCACATCACTCACCGCACGAGACAGTGGCTGTGGCAGTTCGCTGGGTAAATCAGTTTGATCCACATTGGCAATTTCATCTAGCACCTGCTCGCCAAAACGTTTTACCGAACGGGAGTACCAGTCTTCAAGCTGATGCAGCTGGCTCATCTGGGTTGGCTTATTATTCGCCAAATCCAACAGCACATTGTCTTTCACTATATGTGAGCGCGGTTTATCCAATGTTCGCGCAGCCTGCTCGCGCCATTCACAGAGTCGCTTTAAGACAGCCAATGACAGAGGGTTAAGACGCCAGGCACCTTTGACACGCAAATAATAATCCAGCGCCTCGCGACGATCTGCGGCAATCCGCTGCAGATCCAACATCTCCTCGGCAAACCAGCTTTGACGCTGCTGCTGCTCGAGTAACTCCAGCAACAGCTTATAAATTCTAAAGAGATACAACACATCGTCTGCGGCATATAGCTTTTGACGATCACTGAGAGGCCGTGCCAACCAGTCAGAGCGGGTATCTTCTTTGCCCAGCTCGATCTGCAGCATATTTTCCACTAGACGCGCATAGCCCATGGAATAGCCAATATTGACAATACCAGCGGCAATCTGGGAATCAAAAAGTTTCTTGGGGCGCACCGAGAGCACCTGATCAAGCACTTCCAGATCCTCACCGCAGGAGTGGAATACCAGCGTTAGCTGCGGCGCATTGAGCAATTCTGCTAAGGGCTGCAGCTGATCTATGGCCGGCGTATCAATCAACCAGCATTGCTCGCCATCGGATAATTGGATCAGCGCCAGCTTGGCAAAAAAGGTGTCGCTGCGCATAAATTCGGTATCAATTGCCAGCTCGGTGGCGTCCTGCAGCTGCTCGCAGAGTTCGGCGAGCTGTTGGCTGTTGTCGATCCAGTGATTATTTGTTGTCATTATGATTATGAGATCCGTGATCTATAGTTCTTATTCTAGAGTTCTGACTCTAGAGTGATTTACGGCTCTGTAAGGCCATATTCAAGGTGCCGCCATCGACATATTCCAGCTCACCGCCCATGGGCACACCATAGGCAATTCGCGACACTTCGACCCCCAGGGCCTTGGCTTTGTCGGCAATAAAGTGGGCCGTGGCCTCACCTTCAACGGTTAAATTTGTTGCCAGTATAAGCTCACCGATAGCGCCAGTTTTTAACTGTTCCACAAGCTGATCTATGCCCAGCTGCTCGGGACCAATACCGTCGATCGGCGACAGGTGGCCGAGCAAGACAAAGTACTTGCCGCGGAAACTACCTGCCTGTTCTATGGCATACAAATCCGCAGGGTTTTCCACCACACAGATCTGATCTGAGAGCCTCCGCTCATTGCGACATATCGCGCAGATCTCGTGCTCGGTGAGGGTGCGACACTGACCACAGCGGCCAACTTTTTCCACCGCCTCAACAAGTGACTCCGCAAGGCGCGTGGCGCCACTGCGATCGCGCTCAAGCAGATGCAGAGCCATGCGCTGGGCAGATTTATTGCCGACACCGGGCAATACCCGCAGTGCATCAATTAATTGATCAATTACATTACCGTACACAGCCTAGCCTTATGGTTATGGGTTTCTCTGACCTAAAAATACCTGATTAAAAAGGCATCTTAAAACCGGCGGGCAAATTCATACCGCCGGTCATTTTACCCAAGGCATCTGCGCTCTGGGCTTCGACTTTACGCACGGCATCATTCACTGCAGCGGCAACTAAGTCTTCGAGAAATTCCTTATCCTCTTGCATCAGCGACGGATCCAGAGTGACTTTGCGCACATCATGACGACCGGTCATGGTCACCTTGACCATGCCAGCACCAGACTCGCCTGTCACTTCGACATTGGCAGCCTGCTCTTGCATCTCGGCCATCTTGCCCTGCATCTGCTGGGCCTGTTTCATTAATTCATTGATATCCATGGGGCTCTCTTTTTAATACTGTCTTTTACCTGCCGTATTTTTAAACCTGTCTTTTAACAACCAGAGCGGCTAATCAATTGGACGCACGGAACGTTCATCCAGTGCGCCATCGAACAGCTGTTTAAATTGTACTACCGCTGGATCCTGGTTAAGACTATCTACGGCCTCAACCAAGCGCTCGGCCTTCTCTCTGGTGGTCGCCGCACGAGGCGTTTCCTTCTCAGCCACACCCAAGGTGATCTCAACAGTCACAGGCTGCTGAAAATAGTCACTCAAGGCCTCACTAAATTGCTGCTGGTGAGGATCGTCATAGAGACTGTTGTGGTCGCTATCAATCAAAAAATTTAGCTGCTGCCCGTTGCGACCCAAATACAGGCAATGGCTGGCAATCTCACCCAGAGACGCCCCTATGCTCAGCTGACGACGCAGCTGAATCCAGTTTTCTGAGGTAAATCGCTCCAGCGCGATAGGTGCTGGCGCAGCAACCTCCACAGACTGCTGCATTGGCTGCGGCTGCGGAGCTGTTTCTAAATACTGCTCTAAAGGTGACTCAACCGCCGATTGAGCCGCAGCACCAGCGATAAATCCCGTTACTGGTTCAGCCACCTGTTGAAAGACTGATTCAGTTGCAGCTCTTGTAACTAAGGGTTCTGAAACTAAATCTTGTGCAACTACAGCCTCTGCAACTACAGCTCGCGTAACTACAGCCTCAGTAACAGCCTGAACCTGAGGTTCCCACGGCGGCCTGTCATCGACAACCGCCGAGACTACCGCTTCAGACTTTTTTGCGCTGGGCTCCACCTCCGGCGGAGGTGCTAATGCAGAGAGGCTGTTAGTACTGCCTGAGCTAGTGCTGTTGATTGCCGATCCCGTAGCCGATCCCGTAGCCGATCCCGTAGCCGATGGCACAGAGCCAACCCGCGCCGAGGTCTGAGGACGAAATGCCAATGCGCGCAACATAACCATTTCAAAGCCGGACTTGGCGTCCGGAGAGAGCTGTAAATCTTTGCGCCCCAACAGACAGATCTGATAAAACAACTGGGTGTCCTCACGGCTAACTGCCGCGGCCAGAGCCAACAACTCACTGTAGTTCGATACGCCTTTATCCAAGGCCTCGGGAACCGTTTGCACAATCGCCACCTGATGCCACACCGACAATATATCGGTTAAGGCCGCATCATAGTCTGGCGCCTGCTCAGCCATGCGACCAATCGCGGCGAGTAGCTCTGTACCCGATCCCGAGATCAATGCCTGACAAATATCCACCACAAAAGTGCGCTCAATGGTGCCCAACATGGCGCTCACTTCGCCCTCATTGACCTGACCACCACCATGGCCAATAGCCTGATCGGTAAGGCTCAATGCATCACGCATACTGCCATCGGCAGCCCGGGCCAAGGACCAGAGTGCGGCATCTTCAAAGGGCACCTGCTCTTCACCGAGAACAAACTGCAAATGTTCGGTAATGCGCTCTGCACTAAGGTTTTTAAGATTGAACTGCAGACATCTAGACAACACAGTGATCGGCAGCTTCTGCGGATCCGTGGTGGCAAACAAAAACTTCACATGGGGCGGCGGCTCTTCGAGGGTTTTTAGCAGCGCAGCAAAACTCGACTTGGAGAGCATGTGCACTTCATCGATAAGATAGATCTTGTAGCGACCCCGGGATGGCGCGTACTGGACATTGTCGAGCAACTCGCGCATATCATCTACGCCAGTGCGGGATGCCGCATCCACCTCAATCAGATCAATGAAACGCCCTTCGCTGATCTCATTACAAGACGAGCATTCACCACAGGGAACCGAGCTGACACCGGCTTCACAGTTGAGGCATTTAGACAGGATTCGAGCGATTGTAGTTTTACCCACTCCCCGGGTTCCGGTAAACAGATAAGCATGGTGCAAACGATCGTGGTCGAGGGCATTAATCAGCGCCTGTAACACATGTTGCTGGCCAGCCATTTCGGCAAAAATACGCGGGCGCCATTTGCGGGCAAGTACTTGGTAACTCATAGTAGCGACGGCTTAGGATTCAAAAAAGCCATTATAAGGAGATAAGCGAAAGATAAACAGAGCTCATAGAGCGACAGTGGTCATCAGTGTGCCGCCACAGCGGCTTTTACAATCAACCTTGCTCTATGCGACAGCCAAACTCGCCACCCGCATCCAACAACCACTGGGCCAGATAGTCGGCAAAACTGCGCCTAATCACCAAGTCATAGGAACCATCCGATCTATTACTCACCACCGCCGACGCCTTAGCAAAGGTGGTTTGCACCACTAGCCCAGAGTTTGGCTTGGCTGAATCCCAACCTTCAAAATCATAGATGCTGGATTTTTTCAGCAGAGTGGCAACAGCAACACCACGTAAATTAATACAGGTCTGGCCGCCACTGACATCAACAATTGAAATATGGCCGCTCAAGGATTTACGCAGAGCGCCTTCTATGGCGGCTGCATCACCGCCCTCCTCTACAATCAGCCACTCACTGGGACCCAGCCAATAGATACTGGTATTGCTATTGCGCTGATAAGTGCCAGGTTGCAGAGGCAACACCAGATCCAAGACTTCAGTCACTGCTGCACAAAATTGGCTATCGCCGGCATCCCCGCGCAAATTTAAATGGGCACTGAGGGGCGCTTCTTTGATCACTAAATCACAGTCGATTTGATCATTGAATAGGCTGTCAGGGGCGCTGCTTTTATTAAACGCGCCATGAAAATAATTCAGCGGCGATTCAAGCTTGTTGGCATTAGACATGGTGACGCTCTCCCTTGGGATCATAAAACACCGAACTGACAATTTCTGCGGCTATAGTGCGGCCATCGGCCAGGGGGCAATGGACTATCTGTCCGAGTCGGCTATGGCCGCCTTTGACTACTGCAAGGGCGATGGAATGTCCTAAGCTGGCACTGTAATAGCTCGAAGTCACATGACCCTGCATGGACATGGGTATTGCCTGTTTGGCATCAAAGACAACCTGTGCGCCCTCGGGTAAAACGGTCTCAGCTTCAAGGGTTTTTAACCCCACCAACTGCTTGCGATTTTCTCGCAGCATATCGCTGCGCTGGAGGGATCGCTTGCCGATAAAGCTAAAGGTTTTTTTCTTGCCCACCACCCAATCCATATTCATATCCGCGGGGGTCATGGAACCATCGGTGTCTTGACCAACAATAATAAAGCCCTTTTCGGCACGCAGTACATGCATGGTTTCAGTGCCGTATGGGGTGATATTAAATTCTTCACCGGCGGCTATTAGAGCCTCCCAAATATGGCGACCATAATGGGCTGGCACATTGACTTCATAGGACAGCTCACCGGTAAAGCTGATGCGGAAGATTCTCGCTTTAATACCCGCCACGGTGCCATCACGCCAATCCATAAACGAGAAAGCCTCATTGGACAGGTCTATATCGCTACAGACTTTGGCAATCACCTTGCGCGCATTGGGTCCCGTAACCGTTGCCGTGGTCCAGTGATCGGTCACCGAGGTAAAGTAAACCTGCAGTTCCGGCCATTCGGTTTGCTGCCAGAGTTCAAGCCAGGCTAATACACCGGCGGCTCCGCCAGTGGTGGTAAACATCAGGTAGTGATTCACACCCAGACAGGCGCAGACACCGTCATCGAAAATCATGCCGTCTTCTTTAAGCATTACACCGTAGCGACATTTTCCCGGTGCTAATTTTAAATAGGAATTGGTGTACATGCGGGTAATAAACTCTGCGGCATCCGGGCCCTGAATATCAATTTTACCCAAAGTAGTCGCATCCAAAATACCCACACTGTTGCGCACAGCAAGCCCTTCGCGGTTAATCGCATCCTGCATGCTCTCGCCCTGCTGAGGGAAGTACCAGGGGCGCTTCCACTGACCGACATTTTCAAACTCTGCACCCTGCTCTACATGCCAGCGATGCATGGCGGTGTAGCGTTCAGGGTCAAACAGATTATTGACGTCGCGCCCGGCGATAGCGCCAAAGGTGGTGGGTGTATAGGAGGGACGGAAAATTGTAGTGCCGGTCTCAGCAATACTCTGATCCAGGGCATTAGCCAAAATAGCCATGCCATTAATATTACCCAACTTGCCCTGATCTGTACCAAAACCCAGCGCGGTGTAGCGCTTAACATGCTCCACCGATTCAAAGCCTTCACGCACCGCAAGCTCAATAGCGCTGGCACTCACATCCAACTGGAAATCGACAAACTGGCTCGGCGCTCGGCTGGTGCTTTTTGTGTGAGGCACCAAAAACAACGCCTGCTGTGGCTGCTCTTCAAACGCTTGAGTCGCGCAGACTGGAAATTGAGTATTGCCATCGCCATGACCAGAAAGCTTAGCGGCACCGGCACCGGCATTAGCGCCCTCGGCGAGGCATCCCACGAGATCAAAGGTGCCTCTGCAGGCACCAGCAGAACGTTCCTGCTGCTTTGATTGCCCAGGCCTAAAACCAACAATGGTTTCATCCCAGACGGGTTTGGCACCTGTATGGGAGCTTAGGTGCACAGCTGGACTCCAGCCGCCGGAACAGGCGATCAAGTCACAGTCCAAGGGTCGTACTTTACCGGTTACCTGAGTGCCCGATTGATTGATCGGTGCTATCAGAGCGCGCTTAACCCGCTTGCTACCCTGAGCTTCTATTAGCCCATGCCCGGCAATCACATCTATGCCCTGCGCTTTAACGGCGGCCACAATATCGCCCCTGGGATTACTGCGGCTATCGATGACTGCGACCACTTCACGACCGGTTTGATGCCAATCTAGTGCAGTCTGATAAGCATTGTCATTGGTGGTAAACAGCACCAGCTTGTTGCCAGGAGCCACGCCATAGCGATTCACATAAGTGGAGACAGACGAGGCCAGCATCACACCCGGAATATCGTTGTGGGCAAACACCAGCGGTCGTTCAAAGGCTCCGGTTGCCAGCACTACCTGAGCCGCTCTTACCTTGTGCATGCGCTGACGCACTTCGTGGGCCGAGGTCAGCCCCAGGTGATCTGTGCGGCGCTCCAAAATAGTTAAAAAGTTATGGTCGTAATAACCAAACACTGTACTGCGCGGCAGCAGCTGAACATTGTTATAGGCCCTGAGCTCAGCCACCAAACTGGCAACCCACTCCGCAGCTATCAGGCCATCAATCGACTGCTTTGAGGACAGTAAGCTACCGCCAAATTCAGACTGCTCGTCGGCGATAATCACACGAGCGCCAGTGCGTGCGGCTTCTCGTGCGGCGACTAATCCCGCCGGTCCTGCTCCCACCACCAGCACATCACAGTGCTGATTGAGCCTGTCATAGCTGTCCGGATCTGCTTCGACTGGGGTGGCTCCCAAGCCTGCAGCCTTGCGAATAAAATGCTCGTAGGTCATCCAGAGTTTTTTCGGATACATAAAGGTTTTGTAATAAAACCCCGGTGGCATCAAGCGACCAAAGGCCCCGACTATTCCCATTACATCAAAGTTAACGCTGGGCCAGCCATTGACACTGGAGGCCTCAAGTCCCTGATAAAGCTCTACCTGAGTGGCTTTAAGGTTGGGAACAGTGCCTGCCCCTGAGCCTAACTGAATAATGCCATTGGGCTCTTCGGCACCATGGCCAAAGATTCCTCGAGGTCGGGCATATTTAAAGCTACGCCCCACTACATTTACGCCATTGGCTAGTAATGCGGAAGCCAAAGTGTCACCAGCGATGCCCTTTAGGGCCACACCATTAAAGGTGAAATCAATAGCGGTACCTGAATGGGTCGGCAAACGATTAGGGCTCATGAATCCGCTCCAGTAATAGTTGGCTGAGTGCCGGTTTTATAGGTTTCTAAAATCTCATAGGTCACTGTATTGCGCGTCGCATTGAAATAGCGTCGACAACCCACCGAGTGATACCACATCTCATGATGGATACCCCGGGAATTGGTCCGAAAGAACAGGTAGTCACCCCACTCTTGGTCGTTCAGCGCTTCAGGCTCCAGAGGGCGAACTATGTGGGCTTCGCCGCCATAGCTAAACTCTTCCTCGTCGCGATGTTCCTGACAGTGGGGGCAATGGATTAGTAACATATTTTTCTCATAGTCTTAGGCCTTTCATTTCAAGTTCAGACAATTAGTGAGCCACACCAGCAGCGCCGTGTTCATCAATCAGCGCGCCAGTATTAAAGCGGTCAATATTGAATGCCGCAGCCAGTGGATGGGGACGGTCATTGGCCACAGTGTCAGCGAATACATAACCGGAACCAGGGGTGGCTTTAAAGCCACCAGTGCCCCAGCCGCAGTTAAAGTAGAGACCCTCAACCGAAGTCTTGCTGATAATCGGACAGGCATCTGGGCAGGTATCGACAATACCGCCCCACTGGCGATTCATGCGCACCCGACTAAATGCGGGAAACAGCTCGCAGATGGCTTGAATGGTATGTTCAACAACATGAAAAGAACCGCGCTGACCATAGCCGTTGTAACTGTCGACGCCGGCTCCAATCACCAGATCCCCTTTATCTGACTGGCTGATATAACCGTGCACCGCATTGGACATCACCACTGTATCTAGGCAGGGTTTAACTGGCTCAGACACTAAGGCCTGCAAGGGACGCGACTCCACCGGTAATCTCAGACCTGCCATGGCCGCCACCACACTGGAATTACCGGCGGTAACACAGGCCACTTTGCGCGCGCCAATAAAGCCTCCGGTGGTTTCAACACCGACCACTGCACCGTTTTTGCGACGAATACCTGTGACTTCAGTTTGCTGAATCAGATCTACACCCAGTGCATCGGCACCCCGGGCATAGCCCCAGGCCACGGCGTCATGACGAGCTGTGCCACCGCGAGGTTGCCATGAGGCACCGAGTATCGGATAGCGACTGTCGCGGGAAATATTAATCAGCGGGGCAATTTGTTTTATGCGCTCGGGGCTAACCACTTCGCCATCAATTCCATTGAGTCGGTTGGCGTTAACTCGCCGTTCTATATCGCGCATATCTTGCAGATTGTGACCCAGGTTAAGCACGCCGCGCTGACTAAACATGACGTTGTAGTTAAGCTCTTGGCTCAAACCCTCCCAAAGATTTAAAGACAGATCATAGAGCTGCGCAGCTTCATCCCAGAGATAATTGGAGCGAATAATGGTTGTGTTTCGGGCTGTGTTACCGCCACCCAAATAGCCTTTTTCGATCACCGCAATATTGGTAATGCCATGCACTTTGGCGAGATAATAAGCCGTGGCTAAACCATGACCACCGCCGCCCACGACAATCACGTCGTAGTCTTTTTTCGGGGTTGGACTGCGCCAGACTTTCTGCCAGTTTTCGTGATAACTCAGGGCATTTTTTAAGAGGCTTAAGGCGGAATATTTTTTCATGTGCAAACGTCGACCCAATAGCGGTTATTAACCTCCATTGGAGCAAGTTGCAGGCACTGGCAACTAGAAGAAAACTGACAACCTCAGGGCCCAAAAACGACAAATAGCCTTAAAAACACAATAATGGCAGTTAAATTCAAGCTATAGGCCAGATCTGTTGTATATAAATGCCGTCGACCCTACACTGCAAAGTACAAAAATAATTAAAAAAATAAGGCTTTTAGCATGCCTAAAAAATCTAGTCCCAACAAAATATCCCCAAGCTTATCGGTTGGCTTTGTACTTATGCCAAGCTTTACCTTGCTGCCCTTTTCCGCCTTCATTGACGCCCTCCGTTTAGCTGCAGATGAGGGCGATCAGAGTCAGCAAATAAACTGTCACTGGACCGTTATGGGGCCCAATCTTGAGCCTATTTCTTCCAGCTCTGGTGTCCAGGTTAAGCCCTGGGAAACCTATCGCGATCCGGTGGAGTTTGACTACATAGTGGTGGTTGGCGGACTGCTGCAAAAAACCTTGCATGGCAGCCAACATGTGATCGATTATTTACAGCAGGCGGACCGCGCCCATGTGCCGATTATTGGTTTATGCACAGGCTCCTTTGCGATGATTCGGGCCGGCCTGATGCACCAGCGACGCTGCTGTGTCAGCTGGTTTCACTACAAGGATCTGGCCGACCATTACAGCGAGGTGATTCCGGTGGCCGAGCAGCTTTTTGTCGATGATGGCGATCGTATTACCTGCGCCGGCGGGGCTGTGGCTGCGGATCTAGCGGGCTACATTATTGAACGTCATCTGGGGCAGAGTTGGGCACGGAAAAGTCTGCGTATACTGGTGATGGATAACCCGCGACCAGCCAATGCACCGCAGCCGCAACCGGCTTCGGATTATCATGTCAATAATAAGTGGGTTGTGCGGGCGCTATTGTTGCTCGAACAAAATCTCAGCCGCCCTCTTTCTACGGATGAAATTGCCGGCCGATTGAATATTTCAAAACGCCAGTTAGAACGTTTATTTATTGCTGAAACCGGTGATAGTTTACAAAAGTTTTACCGCAAAATTCGATTAAATTATGGCCTTTGGCTACTGAAAAACACACCGCGTCTAATTACCGATATAGCGCAGGAAACCGGCTTTGCGGATACCGCCCACTTCTCCCGCGCTTTTCGCGCAGCCTTTGATAAAAAACCAACAGAATGCCGCGACCTTTTACCCTAACGCCAGAGGCTTTTTATTACGTAAAGCTCAAGGCTTTTTTAACCTAACGCCGGAGGCTATTTTAATGTAAAACTCAAGGCTGTTTTAACCTAGCGCCCGAGGCTGCTTTAGCCTAAAGCCCGGCGTTCATTGCTCGGCGGTTTGCCATAGAGCTCGCTGTAACAGCGACTAAAGTGTGGCGCCGTGGAGAAGCCGCAGCTAATCGCCACATCGATCACTGGAATAGAGGTTTGCAGCAGCAATAGTCGCGCTCTGGATAGACGCAGTTCGAGATAATAGCGTGAGGGAGCGCAGTGCAAATAGCGATTAAATAAACGCTCTAACTGGCGTCTTGAAATACCCACATAGTTAGCCACCTCATCCAAGGTTAGGGGCTCTTCAACATTACTTTCCATCAGTGTGACTGCATCCACTAAGCGCGGCTGACTGGCACCGATCAGATATTGCAGCGGCGCACGCTGAGCATCTTTTTCCGTGCGCACCCGATCGCAGGTAAATTGCTCGGAGATCTGTTGCACTAACTGGTGGCCATGAATACTGGCAATTAGGTTGAGCATCAGGTCGATAGAGCTAATGCCACCAGAGCAGGTGTAGCGATCCCTGTCTATGGCAAATAGATTGGATGATAACTGCAGTTTGGGAAACTCCTCTCGCATACTGGCAAGGTTTTCCCAGTGAATAGTGCAGCGATAGCCGTCCAACAAACCCGCTTTGGCGAGGGCGTAAGTGCCTGTACAGAGGGCACCTAAGGGAATCTTACTCTTGGAGAAACCACGCAGGCGATCGCTGAGTGTCTTGGTGCAATACTGTTTAATATTATAGCCGCCACAGACCATTAATATTTTCAATTCACTGGCACTGTCGAGAGCGCCATCGGGCCGAATTTCCAGCCCAGAGCTCGACAACACAGCCTCACCAGTCAAGCTATAGGTTGACCACCGATACAGCTCGCGGCCACTAATACGGTTGGCCATACGGAGTATACCCACGGCGTTAGCAAAGGTGCTCAGGGTAAATTCGGGCATTAACAGAAACCCAATATTCAGGGTAACTACAGGTTCAACCTGCTCTACAGAGATATCATCGGACATTTTTAAAACGCCTTCTTCTGAGTGCCTCTTCTTATGAGTGGCATCTTTCGAGTATAGATCAACAAGCTAATTTTTAAGAAGCGTTTTTAGAGTAAAAACATCCCTTTTTCATCAAAAAGATAACCCTTAGCGCCGTCGACGCTTTCTGCCTCCAGCGTTATCCACAACCTCTTTTACTGCAGGTCTAGTTACCAGGGAAAATAGATTAGGAAAGGGATCGGTTTTGTTGGGAAAGGCCATGGCATCGACAAAGTAATCCTGGAATTTTGGCTCCAGAGCAGTTTCAATTTTCTCGATATTTTTAACCAGAGTTTCAATCACTTGGCGAGACTGACGGTTTAACAGCGCAATGCGCGCGCCAGTTCCCGCGGCATTGCCCGCTGAAGAAACCTCCTCCAAGATACAGTCGGGAATCAAACCCAAAACCATGGCATGTTGCACATTGATATGGCTGCCAAAAGCACCGGCCAGTCGAATGCGTTCAATCTTGTCTGTGCCTATATGATCCATGAGCAATTTTACGCCCGCATAAAGCGCAGCTTTAGCCAGCTGAATTTGGCGAATATCATTTTGTGTTATTAGCATCTGGGTTTCGTCGTTCCCAGAAGCATGCAAAAGGTAGGACCAGGTGCGATCGTTTTGGACCATTCTATGGCTGCGATTAACCAGCTCACCGTCGACAATACCGTCCACGGTCACTATGCCTGCCAGATACATCTCAGCAACCACTTCGATAATGCCCGAACCACAGATCCCGGTGACGCCGTGGCTCTCAATGGCGGCACTAAAGCCCTCTTCGTCAGACCAGAGATCTGAGCCAATCACTTTAAACCGCGGTTCCAAGGTTTCAGGATTGATACGCACTCGTTCAATGGCACCGGTGGCGGCTCGCTGACCGCAACTAATCTGGGCTCCCTCAAAGGCTGGCCCTGTGGGACTGGAGCAGGCCAGTAGGCGTTGGCGATTGCCCAGCACAATTTCCGCATTGGTGCCCACGTCGACCAGCAATGTCATCTGGTCCTGTTCCTGGGGTTCTTCCGAGAGAATCATACCGGCCGTATCGGCGCCCACATGACCGGCGATACAGGGCAAGATATAGATCCGCCCGCCGCGATTAATCTTTAGTTCCAACTCTGCAGCCGGCACTTCAACGGCGGCATCGGTGGTCAGGGCAAAGGGTGCGCCCCCCAACTCCACAGGACTAATGCCGAGCAAGATATGGTGCATGATCGGGTTGGCGACTAGAGTAATTTCGAGAATATCCTCAACAGTGCCGTCAATGGCCTCGGCCACTTCCGCAAAGAGACTGTTTAGGGCTTCGCGGATCACCACTGTCATTTCATCCGCCCCTTCCGGGTGCATCATCACGTAGGAGACGCGACTCATAAGGTCTTCGCCAAAGCGAATCTGCGGGTTCATCAAACTGGCGCTGGCCATAACTTCGCCACTGGAGAGATCACAGAGGTGCGCGGCAATGGTGGTTGAGCCCACATCTACAGCCACGCCGTAGGCTTTATCGCGAAAGCCGGGCCAGAGGGCAATAATCTGCTGATTGTTATAGACCGCCACTGTAATGGCACGTTTGCCTTTGGCCAAGACTGGCTGCAGTGTTTTTAACAGTGCATTATCACAGGCTAAATTGGGTAGTTCCCATTCCTGTTCAAGGGCTTCTATAACCCTCTGCAAGTCTCCCTTGGGCACATGCATATCCGCTTCGTCTACCTGCACGTAATACAGCCGCGTAGCCGGATCCAAGTGGATATCTCGGTACTCAGCGTCTTTGCGCACAATCTGTCTGTGCACCTGGCTCTCCGGGGGCACATCGATAACCACATCGTCCAGCAGCAATGTATGGCAGCTTAGACGACGGCTATTAACTAGAGGGGCTTTGCGTTCGCCATATTTGATTTCTGTCGCGCAAACCGGCGACAGATGACTGCTGTCAGAATCGATTTGGTGTTTTGGAAACGACCCTTCGGCACAGATAATTTGGCAGCGACCACAGAGGCCACGACCCCCGCAGACAGAGTCAATATCCACACCCAAAATCCGCGCGGCATGGAGCAGCGGCGTATTAACTGGAAAGCTGCCACGGCGTCCAGAAGGCGTGAAAACCACCTTTACCTGTTTAACCGTTTTATCCGTTTTGTTGATAGGATCCACAGCTATCTAGGCTCTTTTTCTACGGCCACCACGAACCCGCCCTTCCCCTTCGGGA
>CAWLBR010000034.1:0-17551 GCA_963855085.1 Gammaproteobacteria bacterium | reverse complement strand
AGATTTTATTCTCGCGTTGGATCCCAATAATGCTGAGGCCTATGCCATCAAGGCATCCGCCTATTTGCAAAAGGATCTCTATGATGTGGCCATGGAATACATAGATAAAGCCATGGAGCAGGACGGTGAATCTGCTGAAGTTGCCTCGATAAAAATCTCTATTTTGCACAAGCAGGGGGATACCGGAGCTGCTCTGGCAATGCTCTCAGATTTGATTGAGCGTGAAGACGATGACTTACACCTATTGCTGCTGCGCACAGAGATCAATCAGGAAATAAATGATGTCGCGGCTATGGAGGCAGACTACCGCACTCTAATTGCCAGTAATCGCGACGAGAAGGCCTTTTACCTGAAGCTGGCGAAGTTGCTCAATGACAGTCAGCGAGTCGATGCAGCAGCCAAAGTGCTGGAGGACTACCTCAGGCGTAATAGTAGCGATACTGAAGTGCGTATCGTGATTGTCGACCTGCTCTCCAGTAAAGACATCATGGCAGGTGATGAACTACTCGATCACTATATCGCCAGAGACCCACAAAACCCTGAATTACGCTTCTTTCGTATCGATAGATTAATGGCCAAGGGCGGTAATGCGGGAGCTCTTGTGGAGCTGGAAAATATCATTACCGGTGGGTTTGAAGACCAGTATCTGTTTCGGGCCAAAGCCTTTAAAGCCGATTTACAGCTCCGAGCAGGGCAGAAGGATAGAGCGTTACAATTAGTTAATGAGGTACTCAGTGTTGACCGGCACTTTGAACAGGCGCTTTTAGTGCGCGCCCGTTATCATCTTATCGCTGAGGATATAGATGCGGTGGTCAGTGATCTGCGTACCGTATTGCGCAACAACCCTGAATCTGAATCGGCCCTGGTGATGCTGGCGAATGCTTATCTATCCTCTGGGTCTGGCCAGTTGGCGGACGACACTTTTCGCAAGGTGTTAGATATCAATCCTGGCAATGTCCAGGCGGCAGTGCCGGTTATCCAGAGTCTGCTCGAGAAAAAGGATGTGGATCGCTCGGAACGGCTGATTGAAAGTGCGCTGTTACGCTCGCCAGAGAACGATGTCTTGCTGTCGATTTTGGCGCAAATTAAGTTATCCAAACAGGATTATGCCGGTTCGGAAAAAATCGTATCGCGAATTACCAAGATAGGGCGCAACCCGGCTTTTGGCCACTATCTCTCAGGACGTTCACTGCAAGCTCAAGGAGACTACAAAGGGGCGCTGGAAGATTACCGGCAGGCTTTGGCAATCAATCCCGGTTTAGGTCGTGCCTTAGAGGGATTGACCACTTCCTATTTACGTCTTAGCCAGGAAGCCAAGTTGCTGGGCTATTTAGAAGAGTTTAGAGCTACGAATCCTAACAATATGATGGCGCTATCGATTATGGCCTCGGTCTACAGCAAACGCGGAGATCGAGCCACTGCTCGGCAGCTGTTGGAGCAGGGGTTAGAGCAGGATGCTAACTGGGTTAATGGCTACACTGCACTGGCAGCTAATCAACGGGCTGCAGGGGATCCTCAGGCGGCAGTAGGCAGCCTTGAACGCGGCCTCAAAGCACTGCCCGAGAGCAATTTGCTAAAAATATTGCTGGCGTCGGCCCATGAGAAACTCGACAACAAAGACAGAGCAGTGCAGCTCTATGAAGAAGTGCTCAAGGCTAATCCCGATCATCAGGCAGTGATTAATAATCTTGCCAGTCTGCTCACCGATGAATATGCATCCGCAGAAAATATCAGTCGTGCGGTAAAGCTCACAGAACGCTTTGCCGATTCAGAGCAACCTTACTTCGTTGATACCTACGCTTGGGCGCTGATTAAGTCAGGTTTGCCTGAAGTGGCCGAGCCATTATTAGAAAAAGTGACCAAAGTGGCGCCATCGGTTGCGATTTTTCACTATCACCGCGGTGTTGGTTTAAACCTGTTGGGGCGTAAGGATGATGCGAAGCAATCGCTCCTCCGGGCCAGAGATCTGGCGTCATCTGATACTTGGTTACAGACTCAAATATCCGTCACGCTAAGTGATTTTTAGCGCGCAAAGGCAACAATACTTTCACAGGATATTGCTCCTATAAAATTAGAGATGAATTCACTATTGAATAGGTTTGGGTTGTTTGTTTTATAAATAGGCATTATATTTAGACAGGGCTATGGAATAGCCAAAGTCAATTACGCAGGGACGTGAAGAGAAGGAATGAAAACATGCACGTTCTCATAGTTGATGACCACGCTTTTGTTTGCGTTGGGTTAAAGGCGACACTGCTCGATGAATACAAGGGCATTGACGTCACCACTACAGACCACGGCGACACAGCACTTACTATTCTGGCTCGGGAGACCATCGACTTGGTTATTGTCGATCTCTTTATGCCTGGAGCAGGGGGTGGCTTTAACTTTATCGCGATGCTTTGTGAAAGTTACCCCAATCTCCCAGTGATTGTTCTATCTGCTTCTGAAAATCCTGCCCATATCCGTAAATGTCTGGATTTTGGTGCCATCGGATTTGTCACAAAATCTGCTCCCAAAGACGCCTTGTTTGAGGCTGTTTCACGTGCCTTGAAGGGCGAAAAATATGTCCCGGATTCCCTACGCGAAGCCATGCCTAATGTGGCCAAAGTGATGGATGAAGTGGACTCGGGAGCCGATGCGGATAATATCTCCGGGCTGATGACTAAACGGCAGATGGATATCTTGCGCCATATAACTCAGGGCCGCTCAAATAAACAGATCGCACGAGATTTGGACCTGTCTGAAAATACTGTAAAAGTCCATGTCAGCGCCATGCTGCGTGCACTGGGTCTAGCTAATCGCACTCAGGCAGGTATTTTGGGCCAAAAGCTGGGTCTTGATGAAAGCGCAGAAGCCAGTAACTAGCGGATATTAAAAATCAAAGGAGGCTTTTGTGTTAATTGCTTTAATGGGCATTAAAAGACCAACGTATTTTTTATTACTGCTGATGTCGAGCCTGACTAACGCCGTTCAATTGTGGTCCGATGATGCATCATCGACCTCGAGTCCGGCGGTGCTCACCGAGGCTGATATTTTAGTCGATATCCCGATTATCCAGGGCCCTACACATATGGGTCAAACGCTGGCGCAGACACCTGCGTCGGTAACCATTATTGATCGTCAGACTATTCAGGCCTCGGCAGCACTGGGTGTTATAGATCTATTTAGGCTGGTGCCGGGATTTCAGACTTATTTTGTCGATGGCAGTAGAATGGGTACCACTTATCACGCTCTAGGTGATGAGTATCCACGGCGACTTGAGGTTAAGGTCGATGGGCGATCGGTCTATGAATCGCTTTTTTCAGCGGTTGATTGGTCATCCATAGGTGTGACATTGGATGATATTGAGTATGTCGAAATTGTCCGCGGTGCCAATGCCTCGGCTGACGGCAGTAACGCGTTTCTGGCATCGATTAATATTGTTACTAAATCACCCTTAGCCGACAGCGGCTGGATGGTGAATTCTCAGCTAGGCAGTGGTGATATCCGCCATGCGAACCTCGCCTACACTGGCACTCTTGGCTCGATCAACCACCGCACAACTCTTAGTTTTCGTAGCAATGATGGTTTTGATGATGGCTCTTTTCAAGGACAGCCACTTAGAACCGATGATAGCTCTGACAATGTTAGCGTCACATTTAGAGGTTTGTGGACGCCTAACGCTAGTGATAGCCTCGAGCTCCAAGCGGGTATTAGTGATAGCAACCAAGGTATAGGAGAACGTGACTATATTACGCGCAATCTCTCCTACCAATATCAATATGTAAATTGGAGTCGCTTGATGGCCAGCGGCAGCAAGTTGCAGATGCTTCTCTATCACAATGAAATGGATACTAGCGACGAGATAACGCCGCTATTTTTATCTGAGGCCCTTGGGGTGGCCGACACTTCACCGGGCTGGCCACTTCCTGGGTTGCCGGACAAGCTGGTGATTGATGAGAATGATCGATCTGAGTCTGAGCGCTGGGACCTTGAGCTGCGCAGTACACTTAACCCCTTAGATAATCTGCGCGCGGTGACAGGTATTGCAGTGCGCTATGACAGAGTTAAAGGTCAGGAGCTGTTTGATAGGCCCGACTCACTCAGCGAAACATCCCGTCGTGCCTACACCAATCTTGAATGGACCAGCTCTGATAAACTGGTTCTCAACGGCGGTCTAATTTTTGAACAGAAAAATAGTGCTGACAGCTATTTTTCCTATCGTTTGGCAAGCAATTATCAATTACATTCTGGGCATATAGTTCGAGCAGCATTTAATCGTAGTTTTAGATCACCTACACTTTTAGAAAGCCAGCAAAAGCAGATTATTCGCTACAATGACGATATCATTCTTGATGCCAGTGTTATTTCCGATGCAGAGATTAATAATGAACGGCTTGGAAGTGTTGAACTCGGCTACCTAGGCTACTTTTTTGATCGCCGGTTAAGCTTTGACATAAGGCTTTTTCGTGAGCAGTTAACCGACGTAATTAACGAGCGTCGATCCGGTTTTCCAGATCTGGATAATTTTGTCAATATTCGCGACAACACTGACACCTTTAATGTTGATGGGATTGAGGTTCAGGCTCAGTACAAACCCAACAGACGCTTTTTGTTACGCGGCCACTACAGCTATTCAGATATTGACGGCGAGACGATTTATACCTCGCCGCCAGCACTTGAAATCCGCGATCTTGGATTGCATAGCCTTAAACACGGTGCAGGTCTGCTCGCTAGCTATGGCTTTGATAACGGAGTCACACTGAGTTCAATGGTCTCTTACAGTTCGGCAACACATCATTATCGTGGCAGTACTGCAGAAAATCATACACGTATCGATCTTAAAGCCAGTAAGCGCTGGACTACCAATAACTCAAATATTGATCTGTCATTGACTGTGCAAAATGCCGGCGAGCCCTATAGCGAGTTTTATATTTTTAACCAATTTAGAACGCAATATATTCTAGGATTGAAGGTTTTAATGCCTTAGAAATTTCCTGTAAAACTAATAGTTTTGAATCAGGATAGCTATAAATTCAAATGAATTATTGAGTCGTATATGAGAAGTACCCTGTCACACAAAAAAGCTGGTAGTCGCAGTCGACCAAAAGTAGGTTGGTCGATGCGTATGCTTTTTGCCGTGATAATGCTGTGCAGTGCCGGGGTGTCGGCTGATCAGATTGATTTGTTTTTCTTGGTTAGCAAACCGACAACGGACTACTTGGATGTAATGGAGACTGTTCAAGAAGAGCTAAATGAAAAATTTCCCGACAAATATAAGTACACCGTGGAATTCGTTTCCGAACGCGCATCCTCTCAAGCAAATGGCTTGCTGGCGGCCGCTACTGCGGATCTTATTGTGACCATTGGCACAGCAGCGGCGGATAGGGCTTATGGATACAGAGCTCTTCAATCCAAAGCTCTCGAACCCAAAGCTCTTCAATCCAAAGCTCTTCAATCCAAGGTCAGGGCGCCGATTATTAGTGTGCTGATAACCGACAGCTCTTTTGCGGCTCTCGGGAGTAAATATTTCGGTTCTGTTAACCAGGCTTTTGCTAAACAGGTGTCAGCAATCTGTATTGACCAGCCCACCAGCCGCAGTATTCGCCTGGCAAAGTTACTTTTGCCTGAAGCAAAAAAAGTCGGGGTTATGCTGGGGCATTCTTCAGTTGAGCAGCAGCAGGACTTGGCTGAGAGTATTAGTGACCTGGGGATGACGTCAGAATTTGTCACAGTTGGTTCTAAAGACAATCCCATTACTAAGATCGAGCCGGTGATAGGTGTAGTTGATGTCTTTATTCCCGTGCCTGACAGTCGTCTAATTAACCTTGCAACGGCGAAGTGGATTTTGCATCTCAGTTATAGGCACAAGGTGCCCGTTATCGCATTTTCACGCACTTACGTGAGGGCCGGAGCCCTTGCGGCGATTTATTCATCGCCGCAAAATGTGGCGGTGCAGACAGTCGAGTGGATTGCTGATGCTGACTTGGTTGACGGCAAGCAGGGGCATGCTTATCAGCCTAAATATTATTCGATGCACTTCAATTATTCGGTAGCTGCAAGTCTTGATGTGGTAATTAAGGACGAACAGTTTTACCTTGAGCAGTTGCAAAGTGGGAACAGGTAGATGGTCGTTAAACACCAATTTTCAAGTATCCACTCACGGCTGTTAATCACCTCGCTGTTGCCGCTGACATTGCTCTGCATAGTCTTAGCTAGCTACATGATATCCAGCCAGCGTACGGTACTACTGGCTAATCTTCACAATACAGGTTCTGTCGCAGCACAGCAGATTTCATCTAATGCGGAATTCGCTGTGTATTCCAACAATCAGAAAATGCTGATGGCTCTGGGTGAGTCGGTGCTCGATATTCCGGCGGTCAATGGTTTGCTTTTTTACAATGCCAGTCAAAATACAAGTGTCGCTATAGGTGAGCTTGACCCAGGTATTGTCGGTAGCCCTCAAGATTACGAGTTTGGTAAGCCTGTTTATCGAGATCATAACTGGTACTTCTATTCGCGAGTGACATTGACGCCGCCAGCTCTGGAAGACTATGACGAGGGCCAGCAGCCGACTCCCGATGTTTTAGGTTGGGTGGTGGTTTCATTGACTGATGAAATACTCGAAGAGCAATATCGCGAAGGTATCTTTGCCATTGTGCTGGTCTCCACTCTTGGATTGCTTATGGCTGCTTGGCTCTCCATGAGAATTGGGCGAAGTATTTCGCGGCCTGTAGAATTGCTAACCGGCGTCGTTGAGTCCATGGAGGCGGGCAGTCTCAATAACCTAGCGGTGGAAGCCGGACCTGTGGAGGTGCGCAAACTAGCCTCAGGTATCAATCAGTTGGCGACCACTGTCCGTCAGTCTAATGTGCGCATGCAAAGTGAAGTGGCTCGTGCAACGGCACAGCTGCAGATAACACTGATTGAACTCGAAGAGGCGATGGAGGCTCAGGATCAATTTCTCGCCAGAATGAGTCATGAACTGCGCACACCGTTGACCGCTGTGATTGGCTTTTCTAAATTGCTCGCAATCGAGACCGATGCGCAGAAGCGTGATGAGAATCTGCGAATCATCAATATGTCATCAAATATGTTGCTGACAATGATTGACGATATTCTCGAATTTTCGAAAGCCCGGGCCGGTGGTTTTACGCTGGAAAAGGTTTCCTTTTACATTGAGTCGTGGATTGCCGATCTGATGTCAATTCAGCGCCAGCGAGCACAGGAAAAAGGCCTGACCCTGAGTTACACCATTGATGAGGCAGTTCCCCAGGCACTGGTGGGTGATCCTGTTAGGTTTACTCAGGTGATCAGTAACCTGTTAAGCAATGCGATAAAGTTTACCGATACTGGCTTTATCAATGTGGCTATTAGCTGCCTCAGTAACCTAGATGGGCAGGTGACATTAGACTGTTCAGTTGCCGACACAGGTAAGGGTATTGAAGAGGCTAAGATCCCAACGCTATTTGACCCATTTTCTCAGGAGGATACCTCGATAAATCGCCGCTTTGGCGGTGCTGGGCTCGGTCTCTCAATCTGCAAAAACCTCGTTCAGGTGATGGGTGGCCAGATACAGGTTCGCAGTAGTGTTGGGGAAGGGTCGACTTTTTCTTTTACCTGCCAGCTAACAGTAAGCACTGCACCCAACGCCGAGGCCTTAGTTGGGGTATCCCGCGACACAGTATCTGCTGAAAATGTATTGGCAGGAATGACAATTTTGGTTGCCGAAGATAACGCCTTTAATCAGAAGTTGATCGTCGGGTTACTCAACGGATACGGAGCTAGCTGCTTGACTGCAAACAATGGTCAAGAGGCGATTGAGATCGCCAGTAAGTTACATGTGGATGCGATTCTAATGGATATCCATATGCCGATTATTGATGGTGTTACCGCTAGCGAAACGATTACTCAGCAGTCTGGCGAGAGTCCACCGATTATAGCCGTGACCGCCGATGTCACCATGGTGGAGCAGGAACGCATCACTAACGCTGGCGCGGCAATGCTGCTGCTCAAACCGGTCAATGAGAGCGAGCTGATCAAGAGTCTGACTCAAGTTGTTGCCAACTCTACAGGTACCTCGGTACCAAAAGGGGTGGGGCTGCTTTCTACAGTGGTCCCTGTAGAAGAGCTGAAAAAGGCGCTATATCAAAGTCTCGACAAGCTGGACGAGCAATTGAGAAATAATGAACAGGGTAGCTTGCGTGAAATAGTACACGACCTGATGGGTCTTTCCGGTCTTTACGGGATGACCGAATTGCGCGACATGGTGCTGGCCTTTAGAGCTGACTACGGCTCTCTGGATGCAGAGAAGAACCTTATGCGTGTAAAACAAATCCGTCAGCATATTGACAATTTTCTCGCCTCTTAAAATGAAGTCCTCTACTTGCTTAGATCGAAAACTAATCCTTTAGTACTAGTTCGTCAGTGTAATTTTCTTTTGTAAATCACAGGCCTATTATACAACCCTGTATTGGCTCCCTAGCATGATGCGTACAAAGGGATGGTAGTGGTGAATAGATTACAGTCCTACACTGCTTTTTTATACAGACGGCGCTAATAAGCAGGATGCTTGAGGCATAGCTGACAGGGAGTTGGCTAGTAAGGAAACAGGCCGAATTAGCAACAGCCGTTTTGTCACTACCGATTTTGTGTGAGTACATGGCGACTAGGAAGTCGTGCACCAAGGATGGTGCGAGTCAATATTTATTTTACAGACGGCGCTAATAAGCAGGACGCTTGAGGCACATAGCTGACAGGGAGTTGGCTAGTTAAGGAAACAGGCCAAATTAGCACCAACGTCTTTTTCATTACCGATTTTATGTGGATAGATGACGACAGGGAAGTTGTGCGCCAAGGATGGTGCAAGTCAATATTTGTTGAGATCACTGGTACCCCTTAAAACCCGGACATGGCACTTGCCAAGTCCGGGTTTTTTTTGGCCGACGAATTTCTTTTACTCCATAGCCTATAAGACATAGACTGCCTGCTTATTCAATGGATACCAAAAACTCTATGTCTCGAAAAGAAAAACCGACTGATCCCTATGCTAGCCGTGAAGCATCCAAGTACCAGAGGCCTGTGCCAAGTCGAGAGTTTGTACTCGACTATCTCCGAGAAAGTGTTGGGCCGCTGACTCACGAGGAAATTTGTGTGGGTTTGCAGTTGGTTGATGACGAGCAGATCGAAGCTATGCGTCGGCGTCTTCGAGCTATGGAGCGGGATGGTCAGGTTGCTCGCAACCGAGCTGATGGCTACGGCACTTTGGACAAGTTAAATTTGGTCAAAGGCCGCGTTATAGGCCATCCAGAAGGCTATGGTTTTGTCTCGCCGCTAGAAGCCGGCGAGCAAGATATCTATCTCTCTAGCCGCCAGATGCGCCGTGTCTTTGACGGTGACATTGTGCTGGTGAGAATCTCCGGTCAAGATCGCCGCGGGCGTCCCGAAGGGACTTTGGTGGATGTTGTTGAACGCAAGACTACAGAATTAGTCGGGCGTTACTTCTGCGAGAGCGGTATTCACTTTGTGCGTCCAGACAATCCCCGTATCAGTCAGGACATCCTGATTGCCGCCGATCAACTGAATGGGGCTGAGCCGGGTCAAATTGTATTGGTTGGTATCACTGACGCCCCATCGCGCAACAGTCCGCCCAGTGGCCACGTCGCTGAAGTACTGGGCGACCACCTGGATCCCGGTCTGGAAATTGAAGTCTCGATTCGCAATTACGGTATTCCCCACCAGTGGAACGATGCGGTTCAGCGGGAAACTGATGCCATCCCGGATCATGTAACGGACAAAGAATTTCGCGTTGATCTGCGGGCCTTGCCTCTGGTCACCATCGATGGTGAAGACGCACGGGATTTTGATGACGCGGTCTACTGTCAGCCCAAGCCTCGTGGTGGCTGGAAGCTTATTGTCGCCATCGCCGATGTGTCACATTATGTAAAAGCGGGCAGCGCTCTGGATATTCAAGCCTTTGAACGCGGCAACTCAGTGTACTTCCCCAACCATGTTGTGCCCATGCTGCCGGAGAAACTCTCCAATGGCCTCTGCTCGCTGAATCCCAAGGAAGATCGACTGTGCATGGTCTGCGAAATGCAGATCAGTCGCGACGGGGATGTGACCAAATATCAGTTTTACGAAGCGGTGATGTACTCTCATGCGCGTATGACCTACACCCAGGTGGCGCAAATTATTGAAGAGCGTGGGTCGGCAGACAACGCCAATATCCGCGATCAGTTCGCCGCTATCTTGCCGCAGATTGACTCATTGCATGATCTCTACAGCGTGCTGCACAAGCGCCGCAGTGAGCGTGGTGCTATCGACTTTGATACTCAGGAAACCCGTATCCTGTTTGATAGCCAGCGCAAAATCAGCCAGATTATTCCGGTTAAACGCACCGAGGCACACCGTCTTATTGAAGAGTGCATGTTGGCCGCCAATGTCTGCACCGCGCAATTTCTTGAGAAATCCAAACTGCCAGCACTCTATCGTGTCCACGAAGGCCCCAGCGAAGACCGTCTCTCCTCTGTGCGCGACTTTCTCGGCGAACTTGGAATGGGCTTGGGTGGCGGCGACGATCCCCAGCCAGAGGACTATCAGCGCGTTTTAAGGTCGGCTAAGAATCGTGATGATGCCTCGGTTATCCAGTCAGTGCTGTTGCGCTCAATGAGCCAGGCGGTTTATCAGGCTGAAAACCTGGGCCATTTTGGACTCGCCTTTGAGGGCTACACTCATTTCACCTCACCGATTCGCCGCTATGCCGACCTATTAGTGCATCGCGCCATTCGCAGTCTGATTCGCAGTAACAAAAAAGTCTCTGGTGTAGTGCGCGTTGAGGGAGCTAAAGAAATTGCGAAAGCTGATATCTATCCCTACGAGCTGCCCCGCCTTGATGAAACTGGAGCACACCTCTCGGTCACTGAGCGCCGCGCCGATGAGGCAACTCGCGATGTGGTCAATTGGCTTAAGTGTGAATATTTAGTCGATCGAGTCGGTGATGAATACTCTGGTGTAGTGACTGCTGTGACAGGCTTTGGTTTATTTGTCATGCTCGACGAACTCTATGTGGAAGGCTTGGTTCACGTCACTGGTCTGCCGAAAGATTATTATAATCACGAAGCCTCTCAGCACCGTATGGTTGGCGAGCGTACCGGTCGTATATTCCGGCTCGGTGACAAGCTAAAGGTGAGGGTGGTTCGGGTCAATCTCGATGAGCGCAAAATTGACTTTGAATTGGCTGGAGAGGAGAAATCCAGTAACCATTCAGGCGCTAAAAGGCCCGCGGGAAAATTTGCTGGAAAAGCGGGTAGCAAGTCACGTGAACAAGATTCCAAGACGGGCCCCAAAGGTAAAAAGAAACGTGGAGCTGGTGCTAGGTCTGGAGGTAAGGATTCAGCGCCCGGCTCGAAGCGCCGTCGCAATGCGCCTAAATCTACTGGGCAGGTTGCCGGACAGGGTAATAAAGGCGCTGGTGCAGCGCCCAAGAAAAAGCCTAAAAGCTGAGTCGGCTTTTAGGCTTATATTTTTTAAGTGGCTGTTTAGAATAGCTGTTTTGGAGAGCTGCTTTAAAAAGGGCTATTTTAAGTGGTTCGGCAACACTCGATTGAGTATCTCGGCGATATAGCTGAGAAATAGTGTCCCCATGCTGCTCTTATAAAAATTGGGGTCTCTATTGCCCACTGCCAAAATGCCATAAAGGCTGTCATAACGCAGTGGCACCGCGGCTACTGATCCCACCTGACGGCCTCGCTCACCAAACAAAAACATCATCTCGTCTTCCCGGAGAATGCCGCAAACTGCACGATTGGCGCCGATCAATGTGCCAACACGTTCGTTGGCTTTTTCGGTGCTGGCAATTTGCGCCATGGTGCGGGGCAGTTTCTTTTCATCGCCAAACAGGGTCAGGCTGTAAAATTCGATACCGTAATCTTTGCCTAAGCTGTCATAAACAGCTTCGACCAATGCGCCCAGAGTTTTGGCTTCCAGCAGATTGAGTACCAGACGTTTGGTTTTCTCAAACAGTAGGTCATTTTCCTTGGCAGTCTGCAGCATATTGTCTAATCGTGAACGCATTTCACTGTTGCGATCACGCATCACACCAACCTGACGTTCAACCAAGGAAATCGCCTTGCCACTATTGTGGGGCAGCACCATGGTTTCGAGGATATCGGTATTTTTGTCCAAAAAGTCCGGGTTACCGCGGAGGAATTCACGCACAACCTTTTCGATTGGATCGGCTTCGATTTCGACTTCTTTACTCATATTCTTATACGTCCATGAAAAACTGTCTTCGCTGGTCCACTCATTATCAGTGGATGGCCGGTACCTTTCCAGTCTATTTTTAAAGACCCCCGGGTTAGGTGAACTGTTACTGGTGAGTCGACTAGCTGTTGTTGGATCGCTGCGACTGCTGCCGCACAGGCACCAGAACCGCAGGCTTCGGTCTCGCCAACGCCACGTTCGAACACTCTGAGCTTAATCTCACTGCGATCGACAATCTGCATAAAACCCACATTGACGCGGTTGGGAAAGCGCTCATGGGACTCGAGCGCTGCGCCCAACTCGGCCACTGGTGCTGAGTCTACATCGGCCACGGTTAGCACCGCATGGGGATTGCCCATGGAGACCGCAGCAATGCGCCGTTCCTGCCCATTGACGTTTATATCGTAGAGCAGTGCTGGTTCGCTGGCCTGAAAGGGAATCGCCGGCGGATCCAATTCTGGGATACCCATATCCACTGCAACCAGATTCTTGTTAATCAGGTTCAGCGTCATCACGCGATTTGAGGTCTGCACCTGAATCGACTTTTTGCCTGTCAATTGACGATCGTGAACAAAGCGCGCCAGACAGCGCGCGCCATTGCCACACTGTTCAACTTCTGCGCCGTCGCAGTTAAATATACGGTAGTCGAAATCAATATCCGCAGCAGATGGAGGCTCTATGACCAACACCTGATCACAGCCGATACCGGTCTTGCGATCGGCGAGGCGCCGTACCATGGAGGCGGTAATACGGACATTCTGCGTGACCGCATCAATGACGACAAAATCATTGCCGAGTCCGTGCATTTTGGTGAATTTCATTAACATCAGTGTTATCTCACTGCCGCGGGCAGCAAACTTTCGCCGCTCAGCAGATCTTCGATGGTTTCACGTCGTCTGACCAAATGCACCTGATCGCCATCGACCATCACTTCTGGCGCTCGCGGGCGACTGTTGTAATTGGAACTCATTACGAAACCATAGGCACCAGCTGACATCAGGCACAGATAATCGCCGGCGCAGATCGCCAGAGGTCGGTCTTTAGCGAGAAAGTCGCCGGTTTCACAGACAGGTCCGACTACGTCGTAAACGGCGCTCTTGGCCACAGCACTCCCAGAGTTGCCGGTTGAAATCGGTTGAATATCCATCCACGCCTGATACAGCGCAGGACGAATCATATCGTTCATGGCTGCGTCGACAATGGCAAAGTTCTTCTCACCATTGCTTTTCAAGTACTGTACCTGGGTCAACATTACCCCGGCATTGGCTGTAATCGAGCGGCCTGGTTCCAACACTAGGGTTTCACTGCGGCCTATCAAGAGCGGCAAAATTGCCGACATATAGCTCTGGGGAGTGGGTGGCTGCTCGTTGTCATAGCGCACACCGAGACCGCCGCCAATATCAATATGTTGCAGAGTTATACCCAGTCCAGCCAGTTCGTCCACCAGTGCCAACAAACGTTCCAGCGCAGCAACAAAGGGCGCTATATCCACTAGCTGTGAGCCGATATGGCAGTCGACTCCGACTACATTAATATGTGCCATCTGTGCAGCACGCTGATAGACCTGAGCGGCCAGATTGATATCTATACCAAACTTATTTTCTTTTAGACCCGTAGAAATATAGGGATGGGTCTGGGCATCGACATCGGGATTTACCCGCAGAGACACTGCCGCGATTGCGCCACAGCTGGCTGCAGTGCTGTTTAGTAGTTCAAGCTCGGCTTCGGATTCGACATTGAAACAGTGAATGCCCAGCTCAAGGGCACGCTGCATCTCGCCGGCAGTCTTGGCGACACCGGAAAATACCACTTTGGCGGGATCACCGCCGGCGCGCAACACACGCTCAAGCTCGCCAATAGAGACGATATCGAAGCCCGCGCCCAGTTGGGCTAGGGTTTGCAGTACGGCAATATTAGAATTAGCCTTTACCGCATAGCAAATTAGATGCTCTTTATCGGCCAGAGCCGATTGGTAGGCGAGAAAATTATTGCTCAGGGCGGCCTTGCTATAGACGTAGCAAGGTGTGCCAAATTCGGCGGCAATAGCAGAGAGCGGAGTGCTCTCGATAAACAGGTTCCCATCCTGGGGACTAACGGCATGGTGCATAATAATTTATTCTTTATTTTGGTTAGCTAATGTTTGGTGACTAAAATCTTGGTGACTAAAATCTTGGTGACTAAAAGTCTGGTAGCTTTGTGTTGAAGAGCCAGATGCTTGATAAGTCACTGAAACGTCTTCCGGAAGATATAAATCGCCCTTGTTGCCGCAGCCTGACATGGCTATGGCGACAAAAATGACGCTAGCAGATCGGATTGCTGTTCCACGATTGATTCGCGGTAGATTGCTAAATAAATGCGCAAGTAAATAACGATACATGGTTTATAATTCCTACCGTTGACGAGACTGTATGCCTATCTAACGTTTAGACGTCAGTATAGCGGCAGTGGCGGACGACACTCAAACAAATATGCGGCGCGAGCCCAATCTATAACTCACTTGGCATTGGCCGGGCACTGGATGTAATAAATGAATGAAGCACAGTTTAATCAGTTGGCAGACGAGCTGATGTTTTCTATCGAAGAGAGCATTGATGACAGTGGTGCGGATATAGATTACGAGAACAGTGCCGGCATGCTCACCATTACCTGCGAAAGCAACGGCACGCAGATTATTTTGTCACGGCAAGCGGCGGTGGGTGAAATCTGGCTGGCGGCGAAATCCGGTGGTTTTCACTTTAAGCTGCAAGAGGGCATCTGGTGCAATACAGTCAGCGGCGTACCGCTGATTGATATGCTTAGCCAAGCTTGCCTGGCCCAGTCAGGGGAAGCTGTCAGTTTCGATTTCTAGTTAATTCCTTTATCGGCGCCTAGGCTACTGGATATAAAGAGTCTCTTGGGTGCCAGACAATACTCTTCACTTTTCTTAACGCTCGCCGAGACGCGCCTTGGCACGACTAGCTGCTGCTACAACCTGAGCTGGTGCTGTGCCGCCAAGATGATCGCGGGCGGCAACTGATCCCTCTAGTGTTAGAACGTCAAACACATCGGCGCTGATCTCAGTGGAAAATTCTTGCAGTTCCTCGAGGGACATTTCTGAGAGATCTTTATTCTCAGCCAGTCCATAGGCAACGGATTTGCCAACAATCTCGTGGGAATCCCTAAAGGCAATACCTTTGCGAACCAGATAATCGGCCAGATCGGTGGCGGTTGAAAATCCACGGCGGGCGGCTTCATACATCATATCTTTGCGCGACTCGATGGCCGGGATCATATCGGCAAATGCACGCAGGCAGTCGCGCACTGTATCCACAGTATCAAACAGTGGCTCTTTATCTTCCTGATTGTCCTTGTTGTAGGCCAGTGGCTGGCTTTTCATCAGGGTTAGCAGAGAGATTAAGTGGCCATTGACCCTACCCGTTTTGCCGCGCACCAGCTCTGGAACATCGGGGTTTTTCTTCTGCGGCATAATCGACGAGCCGGTACAAAAACGATCCGGGAGATTGATAAACTGAAATTGCGCCGAGGTCCAGAGGACTAACTCTTCCGACATACGTGACATATGAGTCATCAGGATACTGGCAAAGGCACAGAACTCGATGGCAAAGTCGCGGTCGCTAACAGAGTCGAGGGAATTTTCGGTGGGCTTATCAAAAGCCAGTGCTCTAGCAGTAAACTCTCTGTCGATCGGATAGGTTGTTCCAGCCAGAGCGGCTGCACCCAGAGGGCTCTGATTGAGTCGTGTGCGGCAATCCTGCAAACGGCTGTAATCGCGCTCGAGCATTTCATTCCAGGCCAACAGATGGTGGCCAAAGGTTACTGGCTGGGCGGTTTGCAAATGGGTGAAGCCGGGCATAATAGTGTTGGCTTCCTGCTCTGCCAGCCCGATCAAGCCATCTTGCAAACGCGTCAAAATCGGCCCTATATGATCGATTTGGTCACGCAGCCAGAGGCGAATATCGGTTGCCACCTGGTCGTTGCGCGAGCGGCCAGTGTGCAATTTCTTGCCGACAATGCCGATTTTGGCGGTAAGGGCAGCTTCGATGTTCATATGCACATCTTCCAGAACCACCGACCAGGGAAATTCACCGGCCTCGATCTGCGCTTCAATCTCTTGCAGTCCGAGCATAATTTGATCGCGCTCGGCTTCGGTTAACACGCCCGCCTCGCAGAGCATGCTGGCGTGAGCAACAGAACCCTGAATATCTTGGCGATAGAGGCGCTGATCAAAATTTACAGAGGCTGTAAAGCGGGCGACGAAATCATCCACCGGCTCATTGAAACGGCCACCCCAAGCTTGATTAGTTTGTGTGGCTGCGGCGTTGTTGGTCTCGCTGTTTTCGTTATTACTCATCGACTTGTTTGCTCAGTGGTTATATCGCGACTAGGATTATAGCTAATCACAGGGATGAGCAATAACTCGAATGAGTGATTCAGGGGAAAATCAGACTCAAATAGGCGATTATTTTATTCCTGACCTCTGTCGCGGGCAGGGATTGTTGGGAATATTTATTATTGCTGCCTTATCGGCGTTGTTAATGGCGCTCCTTAAAAGTGGCATTGGCGACTTCGATTTTCTCTGGCTGGGCAAAATTGCGCTGCTGATCTTCTGGATTGCGCTAATCAGCGCAATGTTTTTATGCCGCGCGAGACCCTATTTACTGCATCTTACCCTGCCTCGTGTAGCCTTGATTAATTATCTCTTGGTTTTGTTGGCCGCAGCTCTCTGTGCCGTCGCTGCAGAATACTGGAACAGCTATTGGCTCATCGGAATCTGGCGGGCGGATCCGCTTGCTATATTGAACACTGTTCTGATCGCGGCGATTCCCGCTGGCGTAATCTTGCGAATTTACTATCTTCAGCAGCGCTTACATCAACAGCAAAGTGCCGGGCTGGCAGCGCGACTGGCAGCCTTGCAAGCAACCATCCGGCCACACTTTTTATTTAACAGTATGAACAGTCTCGCGACCCTGATTCGCATCGATGCAGACAAGGCGGAAAAAACGGTTGAGAACCTCTGTGATCTTTTTCGTTACGCCCTGAAAAACACCAATTCAGTGACATTGCAGGAAGAAGTGGATGCTTGCCAGCGCTATTTGGAGATCGAAAAGTTACGCCTCGACGAGCGTCTTGAGTACAGTTGGGATATTAAAGTCGATCTAAACAGGGTTCGTGTTCCCCCTTTGATTTTGCAGCCATTAATTGAAAATGCGGTTTTCCATGGTGTGCAGCCGGCTATTCAGGGAGGCTCCATCTATATCACTATTTATAACTGTGGGGATTGGCTGACCATAGACCTGGTTAACAG
>CAWLBR010000033.1:0-17909 GCA_963855085.1 Gammaproteobacteria bacterium | reverse complement strand
ATGGTGCACTCGGGTGGATTCGAACCACCGACCGCCCGGTTCGTAGCCGGGTACTCTATCCAGCTGAGCTACGAGTGCTTTACTGTCTCCTTTCAGAGGCCGCGTACTATAGGGGGGCGGGGCGGTTGTGTCAACAATCCTACGCCGCTTTTAGAGGGTTTTTTTGTGCCCTTTTTTAGCTCTGGGGAATTGCTAACTGCATGGTTTCTTTGAGCTCTTCCATGACCACATAGCTGGTCGATTCTTGCACCGCTGGGAGCTTGAGTATACGGCTGCCAAGCAGTTCTCTATAGGCGGTCATGTCGGCGACGCGGGCTTTAAGTAGGTAGTCGTAGTTGCCAGAAACTAGGTAACAGCTCTGCACGTCTTCTAAGTCCATCACCGATCGGTGAAATTCTTCAAAGTTCTCCTGCGAGGTGTGGTTGAGACGTATCTGCACAAATACCACCAGTCCGGCGTTCAACAGTTCGGGGTTGAGTTTGGCGGTGTAGCCTTCGATATAACCACTGCGCTCTAGCCGTTTTACTCGCTCGATACAGGGGGTGACGGAGAGGCCGACTTCTCGGGAGAGGTCGGTGTAGCTGATGCGGCCGTCGCGCTGAAGGATGCGCAGTATATTGCGGTCGATTTTGCTGAGTTTCTTCGTCGCACTACTTTCACTATTCGGCATAAAGCAATATTTCCTGTTTAAGATCACTTAATAGAAAAATATTCTACTTTAATTCCTATATAAGTAATAAATATTTTTATAAAAAACTAAAGTAGCAGCATTAAAAATTAATGCTAAATATACCTATATAACCGTTAGTTAAGGAGTTTGATATGTTGGTAGGGGTTCCGAAGGAAATTAAAAATCACGAGTACCGCGTCGGTCTGACGCCCGCTTCTGTTGTTGAACTGGTGGCTCATGGTCATCGCGTTATGGTTGAGACCAATGCGGGTGTGGGGATTGATTTTAGCGATGCTGAGTACCGCGAGGCTGGCGCTGAGATCGTTGACAGTGCGGCGGAGGTGTTTGCCGCAGCGGATATGATCGTTAAGGTTAAGGAGCCTCAGCCTGTGGAATGTGCCATGTTGCGCGATGGCCAGATTCTTTATACCTACCTGCATTTAGCCCCAGATCCTGAACAGACTAAGTTGTTGGTCGAGTCCGGTGCCACCTGTGTGGCCTACGAGACGGTTACCGACAATCACGGCGGCTTGCCTCTGTTAGCGCCTATGTCTGAGGTGGCGGGCCGTATGTCGGTTCAGGCCGGCGCTTACCACCTTGAGAAGGCTCAGGGCGGTCGTGGTGTGTTGCTGGGCGGTGTTCCCGGTGTAGCGCCTGCGAAGGTGTTGGTTATTGGCGGCGGTGTGGTGGGTGACAATGCGGCGGCTATTGCTGTGGGTATGGGTGCTGATGTGACTATTCTCGATCGCTCTATTGCGCGCTTGCGGGAGCTGGATGCAAAGTATGAGGGGCGTGCCCACTGTGTCTATTCCACCATGGCGACGATTGAAGAGTATGCCCTGGATGCGGATCTGGTGATTGGTGCGGTGTTGATTCCGGGGGCGGCGGCGCCGAAGTTATTGAGCCGCGATATTATTAGCCGCATGAAGAAGGGTGCGGTGGTGGTGGATGTGGCGATTGATCAGGGCGGTTGTTTTGAGACGTCCCGTGCGACCACACATCAGCAGCCGACTTATGTTGTCGATGATGTGGTTCATTACTGTGTGGCGAATATGCCCGGCGGTGTGGCGCGCACGGCGACCATGGCGCTGAATAATGCAACCTTGCCCTATGCTCTAGCGCTGGCCGACGATCCGGTTAATGCACTGTTTTTGGATAAGCATTTGCAGAACGGTCTCAATGTACACAAAGGTCATGTGACCTATAAAGCTGTGGCAGAGGCATTGGGTTATGACTATCTGCCTGCGGATGAGGCGTTAAAGGTTTAGCCTTTAAAGCTTGGTGATAAAGAGGAACCGAAGGACGTAAAAGCAGGCTTAGCTGGATGACTTGTTAAGCCTGATCCACAGGTGCTCGGCTCTGGCCAGCACCTCGCCTTTTACAGTGCAGAGGGCCGCGGCAGAATAATGTTTGCGGCCTTCTATAAAACGTTTCCAGGCATAGACGATTAAGGGCTGATCGCCGGGCACGGGTTTGTCGATGCTGGCTGTCATTTCGCCGAGTAGGCACATGGCGTTGGGATCCACTGGCACATTTAGTGCAAAGTAGCTAGGGCAGTCTAGTGCTGACCAGATAAATTCCACTTTAACTTGACCATTGGCGTCGAGTAAATCCGCCGTTGGCTCCCAGTCACAGGCGACCATTTCCTGGTCGCTGACAGTGCCTGTAAACAGTCTTAAACCATCACCATGCTCGCGACCTGGGCCGCAGACAAAACAGTGTGGAAAGCTATGTTCGCCAAGGCCTTTGTAATTTTTTCGTGCTGCTTTGGCCTGTTCTAGGCTCGGTGGTTGCGGCGGAGTCATATCTAATGACGCTGCTATGGCAGTGCCGATCAGCTGTTCACCCTGCTTTAATACCCAGCTGTCATCCATCTGCTCGATGGATAATTCGCTGTCCAGCGGCGGCGGCAGATGCAGCCGCACCTTGCTCGGGCCTTCAATCTGCTTGCCGAGTAGGCCGCAGCTGTAGCCGCCATTGCCAGATTGGGGTGGTCCGCAGTAACGCTTGGCAATGGAGGTGGTGATCATGGCGGATTCTCTAAAAAGGTAGCAAGCTGGGTTGAATTAATTAAGCTCGCTATCCTGCCAGAATTTGGTGCCTTTTACAGTAGCCTGTAGAGCTAATCCGGATTCGGTGAGTTGATACACGGTGATATTGTCAAAGGTCGCCTCACCACCCACGGCTGCACCTTTCTCGCTGGCCTTGGCTGCGGCGTCGGCATTGACGCCAAAGGCCCAGCCATCTTCAATAAATTGACTCAGTGCGTCGCGGCTGTGAAAGACAAATACAGCGCGGATATCTTTGACCCCAATTCCCAGGCCAACTCCGGCTTCACCCATTTTCATAAAGGTGTTTTTCCCGCTTTTATTGTCCCGAACTACACCGTGGCCAGCGCCGACACTGGCAAAGATAAGATTGATATTAGCATTACTGAAAACCGCATAGCCTTCGGCGCTACCAATCTGGGCCTTGACGTCGGGTTTGATTTTGTACAGGTCCTGAAGCACCTGATTGCGCATATCGATAATGATCTGGCGCTTTTCGATGGGGGTTTTGCTTGAGGTGTTGCTGCAGGCGCTGACGAGCATCAGCGCGGCGATCGTGAGACTAAAAATGAGTTTGTGCATGGTGATTCCTTTTAGTGTGGTTTCCCTGCGGGAAGGCCTGCACTAAATGTAGCACCAAATTAGTAAGGTGCCTCAGCAACAAAGACGGCTCGCACTGGCGCCGGATGACCTTCGACAGTTTTGCTCGAATCATTGGGGTCCAAAAAATCCGCCAGTGATTCAAATTTCATCCAGTCTGTAGAGCGCTGCTCTTCAATGGTGGTGGTGCTGATATCCACCATGCGGGGATTCTTTAGACCATTTTTGCTCATCCAACTGATCAGCATATCCGGGGAGGGGATAAACCAGACGTTGGGCATTTTCGCGTAACGATCCTGTGGCACTAATAGCTGATCTTCCGCGCCCTCTATTACTAGGGTCTCCAGCACCAGCTGGCCGCCGGGCTTTAATAACTGGCGCAGTTCGCGCAAGTGATCCATGGGCGAGCGACGGTGATAGAGAATTCCCATGGAAAATACAGTATCAAAGGCGGCCATTTTTTCCGGCATATGCTCAATGCCCAGTGGCAACACATCGATGGGCAGATGATTGCCGGCAAAGCGTTTGATGGCATAAAACTGAAAGACAAATTTTGCCGAGGGGTCGATGCCAATCACGCGCTCGGCGTCAGCACCGAGCATGCGCCAGCAGTGGTAGCCATTACCGCAGCCGACATCGAGAATGGTGCGACCTTTTAAGGGGGCTAGGTGGGGCAGCACGCGATCCCATTTCCAATCTGAGCGCCATTCGGTATCCAGTGGCATGCCAAATAAGTTGTAGGGTCCTTTGCGCCAGGGGTGCAGGCCCATCAGTGTGGCTTGCAGAGCTAGGCGTCGGTGTTTATCCATAAGACTGATATCGCCGATCTGCACACCATTGCTAAAGTCGGTAAACAGCGGGTCGATTTCTGGCAGACGTCTGAGAGTTTCTTCCCATTCGGGCATATCGCCCCAGCGTTCGGGACGCAGTTGCTGGGCAACCAGTTCGGGCAGGTCTTGGCTCCATTGGCTGAGTTCTGATTCTTCGAGCCAGGAAAACAGTGGACCATAATCGAGAGAAGTGGGGATCATGCGGATACCTTAAATTTAAGTGGGAAATTATAAGGCATTTCCGCTATGGTTTGACGCTTAGTAAATAAATAGTAACTAGAGTTTTTAAGCCAATGAACAGCGATACCATAGAACAGCGTTTTGAGCAGCTCGAAGAGAAGCTGGCTTACCAAGAAATGACCAATGCCGAGTTAAGCGAAGAGATCTTTCGCCAGCAAAAAGAGATCGATACTTTGACTCTGGCCCACCAATCCATGGTTCAGCGGATGGAAGCACTGCAGGATGTGGCTGCCGAGGGCGATGGCTCCCAGAATGAGAAGCCGCCACATTATTAATCCCGTCTAACCCCATCTACTTGGGTCTACTAGGATTTAATACCGCCTAGTCGCAATTCATCAGAATTAACAGCTACTATGCTGTAGTCTAAGGCCAATGCGAAACGAGTCGGTATACGCCGACAACCATAAAAATAATAATCAATTCCACAGGGGAACCCCATGACTATTCCACAACTGAGTGCAGAGAATAAGACTGCCATTGATGCTTCATTTGAGGCCCATAAGGCCTATGCCCTCAAGCTGCGCAAGTCTACCTGTGCCCAGCGCCTCGAAGTGCTGGCGCGCTTTGAGAAGGCCTTTAAAGGCTCCTACGATAAGATTTATGCTTCAGCCCTAGCGGATTTTGGCAAGCCAGGCGCGGAAGTGGATATAGCTGAAATTATGATTGTGCTGTCTGAGTTGGCTCATACGCGCAAGAAATTGAAGAAGTGGATGAAGCCTGTATCCGTGCGTGCTTCCATGACTATGCTAGGCACTTCCTCAAAGATTGTTACTGAGCCCAAGGGCACCAGTCTGGTGATCTCGCCGTGGAACTATCCGTTTAATCTGACCTTTGGTCCGATGATCTCTGCGATTGCTGCGGGTTGTACAGTAATTATCAAGCCTTCGGAAATGACACCGCATATGTCCCAGGTGATTGCTGAGATTGTTGAAGAGGCCTTTCGTCCGGAAGAGGTCAGCCTGTTTCAGGGTGAGGCGGATGTTTCTAGCTACTTAACCAGTCTGCCCTTTGATCATATCTTCTTTACTGGCAGCCCAGCTGTTGGCAAACATGTTATGGCGGCGGCGGCAAAAAATCTCACGTCAGTGACTCTCGAGCTGGGTGGCAAGAGCCCAGTGATTGTCGACAAGAGTGCGGATTTGATGAAAACCGCGCGCAGTGTCTCCTGGGGCAAGTTCAACAACAATGGTCAGACCTGTATTGCGCCGGACTATCTGTTTGTTCACGAGAGTATTAAAGAAGAGCTGATGGTTGAGCTGAAGGCGAGCATGGCGAAACAGTATGGTGAGGGCAGCGATGCTCAAGCCAATGGCGATTACTGCCAGGTGGTCAATTCAGGTCACCATGGTCGTATTTCTGGACTCTTGTCTGAGGCCTTGGCTGGCGGTGCTGAGTTAATTACTGGTGGTCAGACTGATGATGCCGAGCGCTTTATTGCACCCACGTTGCTTCAGGGCATGGCGGCAGATTCACGAATCATGAACGAAGAAATTTTTGGCCCAGTACTGCCGATTCTGACCTTTAGCGATCTCGATGAAGTGATTGGCTATATCAACGATAAGCCGAAGCCATTGGCGCTGTACTTTTTCGGTCGCGACAAGGGTGCGATCAATAAGGTACTGGAAGAAACTAGTGCCGGTGATACCTGTATCAATCAGGTGGTGATGCACTTTGTTCATCCCAACCTACCTTTTGGTGGCGTCAACAACAGTGGTATTGGCAAGTCTGGTGGTGAGTGGGGTTACAAGGCATTTTCCCACGAGCGCAGTGTGTTGCAGGATAAGTGGGCTAGCGGTCATATGATGCACCCTCCCTACACGCCGAAGGTACGCAAGCTGATCAAGACGATTACTGGATTTGTTAGTCGCTAAGCACTTATCTACAAGCGTCTCACTTAATAGCGACTAGTGAGGCAAAGTTAAAACATTGAAACCAAGGGCTTGCGGAGTTAAATCCGCAGGCCTTTATTCTATTGATGTGGGTCTCAAGGGTTTCTGGAAGCAGGAAGTTTTCCAGGGAATCACGCTTCTGACTAATCTCTAAATCACTATAACCCTGTGCACTTTTAAACTGATAATGCAGTTCTGACAGCAGTTGGTTTAGGGATTCCGGTTCAAACAATAATTTCTCAGAAATCACCAGGCAGCCACCGGGGTTTAGTCCGGCATAGATCTTTTCCAGCAGCGCCTGGCGCTTTTCAATAGCAATAAACTGCAGCGTGAAATTCATCACCACCAGTGAGGCATTGCTGATTTCAATATCACAGATATCCGCTTCCACTAGCTGGATTGTGGCTGTGGTCTGCTGTTTTTCTAATACTGACTCGCAACGGGCGAGCATGGCCGCAGAATTATCTACAGCCACTATGCTGACGCCGGGCTGCTTGACTTGCCGAGCAATGGCCAGAGATGAGGCGCCCAGAGAACAACCTAGGTCATAGCAGTTGCTGTCTGGCTGCACATAGCGCGCCGCCAGTTCACCACAGAGATTAATGATCGTCTGGTAGCCGGGCACCGACCGCTGAATCATATCTGGGAACACATCTACCACCGCTTCGTCAAAGGCGAAGCGGGGGACATTGCCTAGAGGGCTGGCAAACAGATCATCGAGTTTTGGCTTGTCGCTCATAGGGCTTAAACCGCAATGATATCCAGGCCGGTTTTAGCCGCCAGATCGGTGTTGGTAATCACCGCTGTCTGGGCCACTTCAGGACGCAGATACTCAGCTGCAACCCGTTTCAGGTCAGCATCAGTCACGGCTAATACTCGATTGCGAAACTCGCTGATGGAGGCTTTGCTGCGACCATTGAGCTCGCCGTGGAATGACTGCATGGCTTCGCCAGCGGGAGAGGCGGGTTTATCCATGCCGCCGATCACACCTAAAATCGCTTCTTCAACGCTGTCGCCGCCCAGAGGTTTATCCATCAGCCATTTAATCGAGTCGTCGAAGTCGGTCAATGTGCCTTCAATGCGCGGATCGCGATAGGAGTAAAAACGGAATGCGCCGGACTGGTTGTCCTGTGATGCGCCGCCACCGTAGGCACCACCCTGTTCACGAATAGTGCGGTGTAGATAGCCATTGCGCAGCACGCCACCCAGTACTGTGAGGGCTGCCGAATCCCCGTGACTTGAGGGCACTGTGGCGTAAGCCTTGGCGCAGAAGCTCACTTGAGTATTGGCGGTCCAGCAGTGATTAACCGGCTGCAATGTGGGGTGGAAGTCGATCAGATTGCTTGCCAGTGCCGCAACCTGATGGTCGCCACCGAAGGTGCTGTTAATACTCTGCTTAAAGCCATCCAGTCGATGCTCTTCGGCCACCAGTAAATACTGTCGCGGTTGCTGCAATACCAGCTGATGAATTTCTTCTAGCTGGGCTGCCAGAGACTCCAGACCGGCTTGGGTCTCGAGGCTCTGGTCCAGTGCTTTAATTTGCGCTAGGCCAGTCATGCCGCCCCAGCGTTGGTTTAAATAGGCATTGGCCGAGAGGCCGCTGGCTGCTGCGGTCATTGCCAATGCATGGCCACTGCCCACTATGGACG
Source organism: Gammaproteobacteria bacterium (assembly GCA_963855085.1). Taxonomy (GTDB): domain Bacteria; phylum Pseudomonadota; class Gammaproteobacteria; order Pseudomonadales; family Porticoccaceae; genus HTCC2207. The sequence goes on along the minus strand of CAWLBR010000033.1, from coordinate 9,983 downwards.
ACTCCCTGTGAGTACGGATTTGTGACACCAGTTCTCGCAGTCGCGAGAGCTCATCAAAGCGCGTGTTTTGCATGGACTCATGCATCAGGTCGCTCATGGCACTTTGGTTGCGCGCCAGACCTTTGGCAGAGAAACTAATATTGCCGTGGAGCTGATCCAGATGGTCTTTGTCGCTGCGCACGGAGGCAGAGGCGGAATAGGCACCCACCACACTGGAGTGCCACAGCTGAGTCGCCTGATAGTCTCTGTCGCCAACACCCATTTCAGTGACGCAGGTGCTGTAGAGCGGCAGCAGATCCATTTGTTTCTCGGTTAGAGCGGGCATCGGCATAATGATCTGCTGATAGGCGAGGCCATTGGTGCCAGCGCTGTAACTGGTTAGGGGCAATGGTGCGCTGTCGACACTGTGGCGCTCGGCATAGGCAATATCCACTGGCACATCTTCAATACCCACCTTGGGCAGGATGTCCAGGTTCTCTTCCATTTCCTGGCGTTCTTTAAGGGCTGCGGCGCTGTCGACTATGGCCTGTTTTTCGCTGTCGCTGAGCTTGGCTTGAATGGCTGCCAGCTGATCTTTCTCCGCCTGATCTTTGCTGTTGGCCAGCTGATGATCGGGCTTCATGACGAGACGAATACGGTGTTGGTTATTGATCAGCAGGTTCTGAGTCAGTGACTTAATAAACTCTGGATCTTGAATCTGCTGCTGGAGCTTTTCCAGTACCGGGTCCAGATTTAACAGATCTACCGGATCACCGCGATGGGTGGCGCTGGTCAGTGAGGTAAGGATCAAGTTGAGACCGTAGGGATAGCCGCCGCCGGAGACTTCACGCTGACCCAGTTCCAGCTGATGCAGGCTGGCAGCAACCTGTTCAAGGGGCAGGCCATTGTCAGCAACATCTTGCAGCACATCGAGAATCAGTTTTTCGACTGCATCGGCTTGCTCTGGGTTGGAGCCTTCAACACCACAGGCAAAACAGAGCTCTTTCTGGGAATCTTCGAGGCCGCACATAGGCGAGGGCGAAGTGCCCAGATCAGTGGTCTCCAATGCTTTAAGGAGTGGCGAACCGCTATTGTCGAGCAGCACGCTGGCAAGCAGGCGGGCCTCCATGGTGGCTTCTAAATCGGTGGAGTCACCCAGCAGCCAGGACATAACGACATGGGTGTGGTCTTCCAATGGCTCTTGGTCATCGGCCGCGTAGAACTCTTCGAAATACTGCGGGCTGGTGTAACGCTGTTCGTCGGTCACGGCTATATGGCAGTCGAGTTTTTCAAAGCGGCTGAGGGCATTAGTCTCAAAGGTCGCCTGATGCTCGGCGGCAGCAATATCACCAAAGGTAATAAAGATCGCATTGCTTGGGTGGTAGTGAGTCTTGTAGAAGGCTTTAAATTGATCGTAACTGAGATCCGGAATATCCGCCGGCTCGCCACCACTGTTGTAGTGGTAGGTGCTGGTGGGATAGAGGTGTTTGCTCATGGTCTGCCAGAGCGTCGAGTTGATCGAGCTCATAGCGCCTTTCATTTCATTGAACACTACACCTTTATAGGTCAGCTCAGAGCTGGCGTCGGTTGCATCGGCAAACTCTAAACGGTGACCTTCCTGTGCAAAATCCAAGGGATCTAGGCGGGCAAAAAATACCGAGTCCAGATACACATCGAGTAGATTATTGAAATCCTTTTTATTCTGGCTGGCAAAGGGATAGGCGGTCCAGTCGGAACTGGTGAAGGCATTCATAAAGGTATTCAGTGAGCGCCGGATCATCATAAAGAAGGGGTCGCGAACCGGATACTTTTCACTGCCACAGAGTGCGGTGTGCTCGAGAATATGCGCTACACCAGTGGAGTCCATTGGCACAGTGCGCAGGGCCACGAGGAATACATTCTCTTTATTGTCGGCGGCAAGGTGAATATGTTGTGCACCTGTAACTCGGTGGCGATATTCCTGGTAGCAGACATTAAGGGACGGTATCTCTTGCTCGCGCAAAAGCTCAAACGCTGGGTGATGGGTCATAGGGGCTTTACTCTGTGGATGGCTCTGTGGGTGGTGCTGTGAATTAGGTCTTGAACTGGGCGAAAATTTGAACAGGCCTGCATTCTACTGCATGTGACTGGTGGGGGAAATGCCGCCGATCACTAGTTGGATTAAGAGTATAGATTAAGAGCCTAGATTAAGAGCTTGGCTTTCGCCTGCTTGCGATACTCAATTGGCGTAGTGCCCTCCCAGCGTTTAAAGGCCCGGTAAAAGGTACTGGGTTCTGAGAAGCCAGTGAGGTAGACGATCTCGCTGATTTCCTCGTCGGTTCTCGACAGCAGGCGCTTAGCCAATGAACGGCGGTGGTCATTGAGCAATCGCTGAAAGCTGGTGTCGGCGGTATTGAGCTGGTGCCTGAGGTTGCGCGGTGTGATCTCAAGCTGCTCGGCTACCCGTTCCAATGTCACTTCCGCACTTTCCAGTAGGGCGGCAATCTGACTGCGCACCAGGCGGACAAAATCCTGCTGCTGCAATCGTGCCAGATGTTGGTCGGCGGCTTTAACATGAAGGTTGAGTAGCTCGGGCACCGCATTGAGCGAGCGGTAGTTGAGAATCTCGGGGGCAAAATAGAGTTGGAAAGAGGGCGCATTAAATTCCACTTCGCACTGAAATATCCTTTGATACTCGGCTAGGTCTGTATTTTGGGGGTGATTAAAGACAATTTTTTCGGCTTTAAAGGCGCCGTCGGTAACCGCCTGAAAGGATTTAATCAGCCCCAGCACCATGGCTTCTGCCAAGTGGGAGGTGGCGTATTGGTGTTCGGTAAAGTAGCTGGTCAGGCAGGGTCGTGGCTGTTCGCTGAGCTGTCCATGGAGGGCATCACTGATCAGGCGCTGATAGTCGATAACCCGGCGCAGACCATCGCCAAAGGTGGCGCTACTGAGAAACAGGTACTCGAGGATCTGACCCTTGTAGACAGGCATTTTTTCGCCCAGGTGTAAACCGATGCAGGGGTCGCCGGAGAGCTCTACCGCGGCTTTCCAAAAATGCGGCTGGGCGGAGAACTGAGTGCGCAGATTAGTTTGATAGAGTTGCTTGGGATCCAGTCCACTGCGACGCAGCACGGCATCGGCATCGACACCCAGATTGGCCAAACCTTGATACGCCAGTCTGACTAAAGTTCCCGCATCGGTTAAACCTGGCATACACTTACCTAATGACTCTTACAAGACTGTCGAAGGCACCTATCATACACGATTGGCCGAAATGACAATGTAGAGTTTTTTTACTGCCAATGATTACCAGGGAGGTTTCAAGCAGAATGATAAAAATGAATAGTCCTAATCCTCAATCCAGTAACTCTCATCGCGACCCAGCAGATATTGGCCTGTCGCCTATTGTGCTCGACCATTTGCCAAATATGCCGTCGCTATTAGGCCGTGCTGCGTTTAAGTCTGGCTACTATCAGCTAGGTGATATCCTGCCGGCTCTGAGCACAGAGATTAATCAGCTGCGTATCCGGCAAGATGATCTAAATGCTTATAGAGCACTCTGTGGTTTTTCCAATAACTCAGTGCTGCCGGCGACCTATTTACATATGCTGTCGTTTCCCCTGTCCTTAAATCTGCTGATTCAGCAAGATTTCCCCATGAAAGCTATGGGTCAGGTGCATCTGCGCAATCAGATCTCGGTACTCGAAGAGTTTGATCTGCGGGCGTCGATCAGTATGAAGGCCACAATAGGCAAGAGTGAATTGACCAGTCGCGGTGTTGAATGGGACATTGATGTCTCCGCTGTAGTGGACAACCAGCTGGTCTGGTCTAGTACTTCAACCTATTTGAATCGCTGCAAGACTGGCGTGGCCGCGGTACGACAGAAAGAAGTCTTACCTGAGGGCAATACTCAAGACTGGATTGTTGAGGCTGATATAGGTCGTCGCTATGCGAAGATCTCGGCTGACTACAACCCGATTCACCTGTCGGATATTACCGCCCGATTATTTGGTTTTAAACAGGCGATTGCCCACGGTATGTGGTCGAAGGCACGCTGTTTAGCCGTACTTGAAGATAGATTGCCGAATGCCGGCTATAGCGTCGATGTAGCATTCCATCGTCCTTTGTTCTTACCCGCTGAGGTAGTTTTTAATAGCGCCGTAAACACTCAGGGTGAGAGTTTCTCATTACAAAATAAACAGAGTGGAGTCCTCCACTTGCTAGGCCAAATCTCATAGGAGAGTAGTAAATGCCTGATTATAAAGTCCCGGTAAATGATTACCTGTTTCTGTTCAACGATGTTCTCGATATGCAGAGCAAATATAAAGATGTTCAGGGCGGAGATGAAGCCACTACCGATATGGTTGAGGCGATCTTTACTGAAGCAGCCAAGTTTTGTGAAAACGAATTGGCGCCGATCTATCAGAGCGGTGACGATGGCTGTACCTGGGACGATGGTGTAGTCACCACACCTGCAGGCTTTAAAGAGGCCTACCAGAAGTTTATCGAAGCGGGCTGGACCACCTTGACTGGCAGCACTGATATGGGCGGCCAGGGCTTGCCGTCTTCTATTGGTATCGCCATCAATGAAATGATGACCACTGCCAACTGGGCTTGGGCCATGTATCCTGGTCTCAGTGAAGGCGCTGTTGCGACCCTCGAAACCAGCGGTACCGACCAGCAGAAGCAAGACTATCTGGTCAAGCTGATCAGCGGCGTCTGGAGTGGCACCATGTGCCTTACCGAGCCTCATTGTGGTACCGATCTCGGTTTGATGAAGACCAAGGCAGTGCCCAATGATGACGGTAGCTATAAGGTCAATGGCACCAAGATCTTTATCAGTGCGGGCGAGCACGACCTGACAGAAAATATTGTCCATATTGTACTGGCCAAGTTGCCGGATTCTCCCAAGGGCACCAAAGGTCTCTCGCTGTTTATTATTCCTAAGTTCTTAGTCGCTGAAGACGGTTCTGCCGGAGAGCGCAATGGCGTTCGCTGTGGTTCCATTGAGCACAAGATGGGTATTCACGGAAACGGTACTGCGGTACTTAATTTTGATGATGCCAAAGCCTTTTTGATCGGCGAACCGAATCAGGGTTTGGCGGCGATGTTTACCTATATGAATGTGGCCCGTATCGGCACAGCCAGTCAGGGTGCAGCAGCAGCTGAGCGCTCTTATCAGGGCGCAGCTAAATATGCCCGCGAGCGTCTGGCTATGCGTTCTATCTCTGGTGTGAAGAATCCAGACGGCCCAGCCGATGCCATTATCGAGCACCCAGATGTCCGTCGCATGTTGCTGACTCAGCGGGTTATCGCTGAGGGCGGTCGTGCCATGGTGACTTACGCCAGCCAGTTTGCCGATGTCTATCGCGGTGGCAACAGTCAGGCAGAACGTGATGCTGCAGAAATTCGTCTGGGCTTCTGCACACCTATTTTGAAAGGTTTTATTACCGAGTTGGGTGTTGAAGCTGCCAACCACGGAGTCCAGGTATTTGGTGGCCACGGCTATATCAAAGAGTGGGGCATGGAGCAGATTCTTCGCGACAGCCGCATTGCCACATTGTATGAAGGCACCACCGGTATTCAGGCATTGGATCTGGTTGGCCGCAAAGTGTTGATGGACAAGTTCAAGCAGCTCAATGTCTTTACCGGCGAAATGCTCAGCTTTGCCGGCCAGTTTTTACCCTGGAAGAAAACACCTCAGGCCAAGCAGATGCGCAAGCAGGCTTGGACCATTACCAAGCTGGCGATTAAGTGGCGCTACCTGGCTTATCGCCTGGCCATGCGTGCTAAGAAGAACCCGGACAATGTAGGTGCCTCATCGGTGGATTTCCTGATGTACTCAGGTTACACCTACATGGCCTTTATGTGGGCGCAGATGAGTTTCGCGGCACACAAGCAGTTGGCGGCGGGTGAGGGGGACAAGAACTTCCTCGAGTCTAAGCTGCACAGTGCCGAGTTTTTCTTTGAGCGTATTCTGCCCCGTGCCGATGCTCATGCTAAAACCCTGAGCGCCAATCTTGAAAGCCTAATGGCCATGCCGACTAGCTACTTTGAGTAAAGGCTAGCTTGTAAAAAAGAGCTCGTAAAAAAGGGCTTGGAAACAACAGTTCAAAAGCCCTGTAGTTTGCGCTGCAGGGTTTTTTTACGTCGGTTGCTTTGAATACTTAATATAGGACTGAAATAAGTGACAGGCCATAGCAGCATTGCTACAGTCCAGCGCAACCAAAATAGTGAAAGGAAGAGACAATGGAATTTGCAGATGTGGTCAAGGCGCGGCACTCCTACCGAGGGTTTTTACCCAAGGCAGTGGACGAAAAGACCTTAAAAGAGATTTTTGAACTGGCCAGCTGGTCACCCTCCAACTGCAATGTCCAGCCTTGGCATGTCCATGTTTTATCTGGCGACGCCTGTAATAGCATGCGCGAAAAAATGAAAGCCGCGGCCATAAAAGAGCCCAGCGGCAATCCAGATTTCCCCTGGCAGGGGAAATTTACTGGCGATTATCGCGAGCGTCAGATCTGTTCAGCCCTAGGCCTCTGGGAACATCAGGGTGTCACCCGGGAAGATAAAGAAAAGCGCGCCTGGTCGTGGATGCGCAACTTTGAATTCTTCGATGCACCGCATGTTGCCTTTATCTTTGTTACCGATGAGTTTCCTGAGCTGGTGCGTTTGGCCGGGGATACGGGTATGTATGCCCAGACATTGATGCTGGCCATGGAGAACGCCGGTCTGGGTTCTTGCCCGCAGACTTCAGTGAGCTGCTATCCGGATCTAGTGCGTGAAGAGTTGGGTATAGAGAGTCAGTTCAAATTGATGATGGGCCTGTCCTTTGGCTATGTGGATCATGCTGACAGCGCCAATAATCTGCGCACTGATCGAGCTGCGTTAGAACAGTCTACGACCTTCCATAACTAGGCTCTTCATTAGGCTCTTTGTTAAGCTCTTTATTAAGCTCTTTATTAGGCTCTTCGCTACTAGCTATCTCGCTACTAGCTATCTCGCTACTAGCTATCTCGCTACTAGCTATCTCGCTACTAGCTTTTTCGCTCCACCTAAAGTCAGGCCGCCTGAATACAGTTGCGGCCTGATGCTTTGGCGCGATAGAGCGCCTTGTCAGCGCTTTTTAATACCTGCTCAAATGGGTTGGTACTGTTGCTAGAATTGGCGTTGTCACTGCTGGCAACACCAATACTCACAGTCAGGCGCAAATTGCTTTTCCTCTTGCTGGCGCCGCGTCTAGTCTCACCCTCTTTCAGTTTTTTTGGACGATGCTGCTTATCCCGCACCACCATATCGTAGTTGGCTATGGCCTGACGGCAGGCCTCCAGTGCATCCAATACCTCCTGTTGGGTTTTACCTTTAAATAGCAGACAGAACTCCTCACCACCATAACGAAAGGGCTTGCCACCCTCCGCGGTTTGCTTGAGCAGGCTGGCGATCACGCGCAGGGCCTGATCCCCCAGATCATGGCCAAACTGATCATTGATCTTCTTAAAATAATCCGCATCCACCATGGCAACGCTATAGGGCCCACGCAATGTTTTAGCCGTCTGTTGCAGGGCGCGACGATTGCCAATCTGAGTGAGGTCATCGCGATAGCCAATCTGCAGCAGGCTAATAGTGAGGTTAATGGTTAACAGTAGACCCATGCTGGAAAACATAAATGCCGAGACGCTGTTAAGTTGAATCCAACCATAGGTGATCAGACTCATTAGCGAACAGCCGAGCAAGGAGTTATGAATACTCTGCTGTTGATAGAGGCTTAAACCCAGACACAGACTGATGACAGCAAAATACAGTAGCCAACTCAGGGTTGAGAGATAGGTGCCCATAAAGCCATTGCTCAGAGCACTGCTGGCTGAGGTTAAAAAGAGTTGGTGATTGATTGCCGATAGGCCGGCGACTAAAAGAATAATCAATGGCGTCAGCAGTATCGCCAGCAACCCCTGTAACTGCAGGCAGCTGCTCTGGGGCAGCAGTGCATAGGTAATCATTAGGGCTGGGCTGAGTAAGGTTAGCAAATAAAATATCTGACTGGCGGGCTGGGAGTTTAGCGGCGACTGCAGGAAGCTTTGAATTAACCAGTAGGCGCAGAGCAGGCTAATGGTGATGCCGGCCTCCAGTGCATGATTACTTAGCAGCGCCATAAGAGCGCCTAGGCCTAATAAAATATAGGGTAGCTGCAGCAGTAAAAACTCTAGCTGGCTAGTATTGTTTGGCGACTGATCGGCAAGTAGGTAGCGTAGTAGTAAAGCGCCCACTGCAAAGGTTAGCGGCAGTATAAGGCGTAAAATTGTCGATGACATAAAACCGGCTCACTGCTTCTTAAGGAACATTTCCCTAATAGTAGTCAACTTTTAAAGCCGATGAGGCTAAACGACGATCTGTAGCAGCCCCACAAGACTAGTGCTCAACAGCACCCAGCCAAGAATTTGATAGAAGCGTGCATTGCTGGCTTGCAGTAAGCGGTGGTGGAATTTTTGTCCAACCAGATGACCGATTCCGGCAAAAGGAAGCAACCAGAGCGACGCCATCAGTTGGAGATCGACACCTGCCAGGCCAAAGGCAAACAACTTGATGCTGACCAGTACAAACCAGATTACAAACAGCGTATTGCGGAACTCATGGGCTTGGATATGGCGCATGGCCACGGCAATCACTAAGGGTCCGCCGATCAGTGAGGTACCGCTGATATAGGCACCCAATATCAGAAACACAGTATCCAATAGACGGCTGTTGCTCTGCAGTGGCTTGCCAATAATATAGGTGATCGCATAGCCGCCAATTAACACAAAGATAATGCTGTTCATCAGGTTGCTCGGCAGCATCAACAATCCCGCAACACCTGCCAGTTTCGGTATCAGCATGATCAGCAAGGCATAGCGCACAAAGCGCCAGTTAATGGCCGCTTGGGGTACCTCGGACTGATCTCTTGAAGCAGTAGTTCGTGGGGAGAAAACGAGTGTCAGGCCAGCAAAAAACAGCAGATGAATGGAAATAATCGGTAGGAAAAACAGTGGGTCATCGTGGATTAACAGCAGAAAGGGAATAGTAAACAGCGCACCGCCAAAGCCAAACCCAGCGCGCACAAAGCCGCTCCAAACAAAGACCACGACAATTAGCGCGTACTGATACCACTGGAAATCCAAGTTCATTTAGCCGGCCGGCCTAGTGGCCGCAGCCGCCGCTGCCATGAACATGGCCATGACCTACTTCGTCTTCGGTGGCTGGGCGAATGCTAATGACTTCGATTTCAAAGTGCAGGTTTTTACCCGCCAATGGGTGGTTCATATCCACGTCGGCATTGAATTTACCCAGTTTAATGATGGTCCCGGGCTTAACCCCATTTTCAGTGTTGACGTTAATGGCTTGGCCAGCAGATAGTTTGCCTTCATGCTTGAGGTATTTAGTTGGGATACGCTGCATATTATTCACATTGCGCAGACCATAACCTTCGGCTGGGCTAACGCTAAAGGCACGCTTTTCACCTTCCTCGGCACCGGCAATGGCAGTTTCAAAACCACGAATCATCTGACGGTGGCCGTGGAGATAAACCATTGGCTCTTGGCTGTCGTAACTTTTATCGAGGATCTCGTCATTATCATCTTTAAGCTGGTAGTGGAGGGTGATAACCTGATTGTGTTTGACGGGCATTGAAGCGACCTTATGTTGCAAGAATTCTGAGGCCTGCAGTTTACATTAGTTGCGCCTGAGGCAACATTGCCACGAACACTAAATAACAAGCACTAATTATGCACTCTAAACGAAGTCAGCGAGCGAAGGAGAATGGCAGTCATGTCAGGGGCAAGTAAAGACCGCGAAATAAATGCCGAGGGTGGCAGCCAAGATGATCTCGATGAGGGCTTTGACGCGCTGTTTGGTGATCCGGTTGAACCTCTGCGGGGCAAAGGTGCGGCGTTTGTTGCCAAGTCTGCCCAGTTGACGCCGGGGGTGTTGGCACGGCGTGAGGCGGCTCAATTAGAGGTTCAGGATGAGGGTAACTTCCTCGATCCAGATAG
>CAWLBR010000032.1:0-17981 GCA_963855085.1 Gammaproteobacteria bacterium | reverse complement strand
AGCGTTTCAAACATAGCACCTCAAAAACAGCTCTTCAACGACAGCTCTAGCCAAGAATCTCACACAAGGTATCAATCAACTGCTGATTCTGCTCTGGTGTGCCCACCGTAATGCGCAAAAACTCACTGAGCCGCGGCTTATTAAAGTGGCGGATAATAATGTTTTGATCTCGCAGGGATTGAGTCAGAGCCAAACCATCCTGCTCCGAGTGGCGGGCGAGCACAAAATTTGCCGCTGAGGGCAGCACTTCAAAACCTAATGCCTCGAGCTGCTCAACTATCCACTCACGACTAGAGATCACCTGCTCACGCATGGTCGCAAAATAGTCCGGGTCATTAAAAGAAGCCACTGCTGCAGCCAACTGAACATGGCCAAGGGGGTAGGAATTAAAACTATTTTTAATCCGCTCCAACCCTTCAATTAATACCGCAGAGCCCATGGCATAACCAATTCTCATACCCGCCAGTGAGCGCGACTTAGACATGGTTTGCACAACCAGTAGATTGTCATATTGGTCTATCAAGCTGACTGCGCTAGATCCGGCCTCAGCAAAGTCGATATAGGCTTCATCCACTACTACTACGGAATCTCTGTTGTCTTGGAGCAAGGCTTCGATCGCATCAAGCCCCACCAGTCTGCCAGTAGGTGCGTTGGGATTGGGGAAAATAATTCCGCCATTGGCGCGGCGATAGCCGTCTAGGTCGAGACTGTAGTCATCGGCCAGCGGGATTTTGCTAAACTCAATATCGTAGAGACCGCAATAGACTGGGTAAAAACTGTAGCTAATATCCGGATATAAGATTGGCTGTGTCTGGCGAAACAGACCATTGAACACATGGGCCAAAACTTCATCAGAACCATTGCCCACAAACACCTGTGCGGGGGTCAGCTGGAAGTAGTCTGCTAGAGTCTGCTTTAGCTGATCCGCATTGGAGGGCGGATAGAGACGCAAATCATCGTTCACCGCACTGTTCATTGCCGCCATCACCGCTGGCGAAGGCGGATAGGGATTTTCATTGGTGTTCAGCTTAGTGAGATTGGTGTTCGCCGGCTGCTCGCCCGGGGTATAGGGCTCGAGCCCGACAACAAAATCACTCCAGTACTTACTCATACTTGTCTCTCACCTTAACTTTCTCACCAAAGATTTTAATTCTAGCCACGAATTCGATATTCTGCCGAGCGCGCGTGGGCTGTCAGGGACTCACCGCGACCCAACACCGAGGCGACTTTGCCAAGATCAGAGGCGCCCTGCTCAGAACAGAAAATCAGCGAGCTACGCTTCTGGAAATCATAGACACCCAATGGCGAAGAAAAACGCGCAGTGGATGAGGTTGGCAACACATGGTTGGGCCCCGCACAGTAATCACCCAGCGCTTCGGCGGTGTGGCGACCCATAAAAATAGCCCCGGCATGGCGAATTTTTGGTAGCCAGGCCTCAGGGTTGGCAACGGATAATTCTAGGTGCTCTGGCGCTATACGGTTAATTAACTCGATTGCGTCATCGGCATCCCGTACTTCAATCAATGCGCCGCGGCGCTCCAGGGACTGGCGAATAATTTCGCGGCGTTCCATCTCGGGTAATAATTTGGCCATGCTGCTGTGTACTGCCGCTATAAAGTCTGCGTCCCAAGAAACAAAGATCGCCTGGGCATCTTCATCGTGTTCGGCTTGAGAGAACAGGTCCATAGCGATCCAATCCGGGTCCGTGTCGCCATCGCAGACCACCAGAATTTCACTGGGCCCAGCAACCATATCCAAACCCACCAAACCAAACACCATGCGCTTGGCCGTGGCCACATAGATATTGCCGGGGCCAACAATTTTGTCCACTTTGGGCACAGTCTCGGTGCCATAGGCCAGTGCCGCAATTGCCTGCGCGCCGCCAACGGTAAACACCTGATCTACACCAGCTATAGCTGCGGCGGCCAGGACCATAGGGCTGAGTTCACCGTCCGGTGCTGGCACCATCATAATCACCTCACCCACTCCGGCAACCCGCGCCGGAATGCAGTTCATTAGAACGGATGAGGGATAGCTTGCTTTGCCACCTGGTACATAGATACCAACCCGATCTAGGGGCGTAATCTGCTGCCCAAGAACGGTGCCGTCGGCTTCCTGATAGCGCCAAGAGGGCTGTTCCTGGTGGTTGTGGTAGTCCCGAATGCGCTCTGCCGCTATCTCTAGGGCGGTTCGCGTCTCTGTATCTATAGACTCAAGCGCCTGCTGCAACTGTTCCTGACTGATAACTAACTGGCTAATTTCTTCAACCTGGCGACGGTCAAAGCGATTGGTCAGATCAATTAACGCCTGATCACCCTGAGCTTTGACCTGACGCAGAATCGCGATCACCGCGTCTTCCACATCTGTGTCTGAGACCATATCCCAAGCGATCAGATCACTGAGCGTCTGAGCAAAATTGTCGTCGCTGGTGGACAGCTTGCTGATGGCTAGCTTACTGATAGTGGAGTTGTCGGCAGAAACTGTCATGGATTATTCTCCACAGCCTCTCTCAGTGCATCGACTATCCCCTGCACTTCAGTGAATTTGGTTTTCATCGACGCCTTGTTGACGATTAGGCGCGAGCTGATTTCGGCGATCTCGTCTCTGGCCTCAAGACCATTGGCGCGCAGAGTGTTCCCGGTGTCGACTATATCGACAATTTCCTGAGCCAAATCCAGTATCGGTGCTAATTCCATAGCCCCATAGAGTTTGATCAGATCAGCCTGTCGGCCCTGCTGAGCGTAGTATTCTCGAGCCACATTGATATATTTGGTCGCAACACGCAGCCTGCTGTGCTGCTGAGTCGTGCCCACGGGCACAGCGGTCATTAACTTGCAGCGCGCTATACCCAGATCCAGCGGCTCATAATAGCCATCTCCCTGATGCTCAAGCAGCATATCTTTGCCTGCCACCCCCAGATCCGCAGCACCGTACTGCACATAGGTGGTGACATCTGAGCCACGTAAAATAATCAATCGGACATTGTCACGATTGGTGGGAAAGACAAGCTTGCGACTGGTAAAGACATCCTCTGCCGGCACGATTCCAGCCCGCGCCAGAAGTGGAAGTGTCTCTTTCAGTATGCGTCCCTTGGTCAGGGCAATCGTTATCTGTGTCATTGTTAAGTCTGCTTTTTACTTTTCGTTATATTGGGTGCCTGAGGCGATCAACCCCGACTAGCTCGTCACACGCTTAATTTTGGCGCCAAGCAACTGCATTTTTTCTTCAATACATTCGTAGCCACGGTCTATATGGTAGATGCGCTCAACCATGGTCTCGCCGTCAGCAACCAATGCCGCTATAACCAGCGCCGCCGAAGCGCGCAGATCCGATGCCATCACCGGAGCAGCACTGAGCCGCTCAACGCCGGTAACAACCGCGGTGTTGCCCTCGACGGTGATAGTTGCGCCCATACGGTTCAATTCCTGAACCTGCATAAGACGATTTTCAAATATGGTTTCAATCACCACACCGGTGCCTTCAGCCACTGCATTGATGGCCGTGACCTGAGCCTGCATATCAGTAGGAAAAGCCGGGTAAGGGGCAGTCTTAATATTCACTGCCTTGGGTCGCTTGCCCTGCATATCCAACTCAATCCAATCTTCACCCTGGGTAATCACAGCACCAGCTTCTTGCAGCTTTAACAATACGGCTTCAAGTGAGGAAGGATCAGTTTGAGTTACTTTTATCTTGCCGCGAGTGGCCACTGCAGCGGCCAGATAGGTGCCGGTCTCGATGCGATCTGGCATCACCCTAAAGTGTCCGCCAGTAATTTTCTCAACACCGTTAATAACCAGCCGCGCAGAACCCATGCCTTGAACATCAGCGCCCCAAGCATTCAGGCAATTCGCCAGATCGACAATCTCGGGTTCCCGCGCGGCATTCTCAATCACAGTCTGACCCTCGGCCAATACCGCCGCCATCATCAGATTTTCGGTGGCACCCACGGAAACAACATCCATCAAAATATGGCAGCCCACCAGGCGACCATTGCTGCGTGCCTTGATATAGCCCTCATCGATCTCAATTGTCGCACCCATGGCTTCGAGACCCCGTAAGTGCAGATCCACAGGCCGACTACCTATAGCGCAACCACCGGGAAATGACACATTGGCTTCGCCGTAGCGGCTCAGTAGCGGTCCAAGCACCAAAATTGAGGCGCGCATGGTTTTAACTAATTCGTAAGGGGCAGTAAGGCTGTGCAGGGTTGAGTTGTCGACTTCCAACTGTAGCTTTTCATCAATACTCACTGTAACCCCCAAGCTGCCGAGCAACTCGATCGTAGTGGTAACATCCTGAAGATGTGGCAAATTGGAGACTGTGGCCAAACCCTCAGAGAGCAGCGTTGCCGACAGAATCGGCAGGGCGGCATTTTTCGAGCCAGAAATCCATACTTCACCGATAAGCGGCCCGCCGCCTTGAATCTTTAATCTGTCCATCAAACAACCTTGCTTAGGGAAACTACAGTAGGGAAACGCCAGTTGAAAAAAAAGCGAAGCGTTTTAGGCGTTAGCCTGCCACTCACTTGGGGTGAAAATTTTCATATTGACAGCATGCATGGCACCAGAGGAAATCTCGCTGTTCAATGCGGCGTAAATAAGTTGCTGACGCTGCACTGCACGCTTGCCATCAAAGACCTCACCAATAGCGGTGATATTAAAATGGCCGCCCTCGCTGGCAACCTCAAACTGACAGTTAGGTATTGCGCTTTCAAGTAGTGCTTTTACATCTTCAGGATTCATAACTCACTCTTTTGTCGTCGCGCACACTAGTGTTGCGCGAATTAAATTCACAGGTTCTTATTTACAAGCTCTCAACTACAAGCTCTCAGATGACCAACCGTTGATAACTTGTTCTATATCGCCACCGGCACGCTGGGCCGATTGAACAAATTGATTGCGAAAGGTTTTTCCCAAGTTAATACCATTGATCACCACATTGACCACCATCCACTGACCGGTCTTTTTCCGCGCCATGCTGTATTCCAGCGGGTAGATCGTATCAGCGCTGCGAATTTCCTGCCTTACAGTCAACCGACGCTGCCCCTCGGCCACTTTCTCTGCTTTGACCAGCACGATTTCTTGATTTTCATAACCGATCAGACCACGGCCATAGGTTTCAACCAGACCGCTGCGAAAAGTTGCTGCGAAGCGCTCACGCTGCTCCGGTGCGGCTTGTTTATGATAACTACCCATTACATTGCGCGCGATAAAGGCAAAATCAATACGGTCACGGAGCAATCCCTCCAAACTATCGAAATAGGCTTTTTCGTTCTCAGGGTAACCCTCTTGATGTGTGGCTATAGTGTCGAGAAGCTCCACCGTAACCTGCTCAATCTGCTGATACGGATCACTGGCGTCATCCTGGGCAGCACTCAGTGAAACAAATCCCATCGCACCAGCCAAGGCCAGTAAACCCAAGCAAAACCACTTTTTAACCGCCATAAAAACCCTACTCATAATTTAACCATCCTGATCGATCCGCAGCAAAGGCTCTTACACGCAAGCATGGTTTTAAACGATGCAATATTCTGCGGTAAGTTTGCTGACAATATTGGCCCAGCACTATAACATCCCCGATCTTATGAAGAAATAGAACCCGCCGCCGACAAGGCTGTAATTTGGAGAATTTATGAGCGCAATGCTACTACCGGTTTTAGGCCTACTGATCGGCGTTCTTGGACTCCTCTGGGGAGCCGACCGGTTTGTCGAAGGCAGTGCTGGCGCAGCGCGAAACTTTGGCATCTCGCCACTGATTATTGGTCTCACCGTGGTATCCATTGGCACCTCAGCACCTGAGGTTCTGGTATCGATAAATGCCGCCCTCAGCAATGCCGCAGAACTGGCGGTGGGCAATGCCCTGGGCTCCAATATGGCCAATATTGGACTGGTGCTCGGCGTGACTCTGCTTATCGCACCTACGCCGGTGCAGAAACATCTGCTCACCCAGGAAGGCCTGGTGCTTTTAGTAATCACCGCAATCGCCGGATTCTGCCTCTATGATGGCTATCTGGGCCGCGTTGAGAGCGCGATTTTGGCCGGTCTGATCTTTCCATTGGTGTTTATCGCCGTTAAATACAAAAAGACCCATGTCAGCCCTGAAGAAGTCGCTGTAGGTGAAGATATTCCCGATATCAGCATGGGGGCAGCTGCGCTCTGGTTTATTGTCGGATTGGCAGTGCTGTTGGCCAGCGCCGAAGTCACTGTATGGAGTGCCAAAACCATCGCCCAATCCATGGGTGTCAGCGAACTCATTATTGGCCTCACTGTAGTGGCCATCGGCACCAGTCTGCCAGAGCTGGCGGCATCGGTGGTCAGCGCCATGCGCGGTCATCACGATATCGCCATAGGTAACGTCTTCGGCTCAAATCTGTTTAATCTGATGCTAGTGATGCCCGCCGCCGGTATTATTTCGCCAATGGCGATTTCGCCTGAGGTGTTTAGCCGCGACTTTATCAGCCTTGCAATCATGACCTTACTGCTTATCGCGATGGTTGCCTTGGCCCTCAATAAAGCCGCGCGCAATGGCTTGCCCGCAGTGCTTTCACGATATCTCGGCGCGATTCTAATCGCAGGTTACATTGGCTATTACGTTGTACTATGGCCGGCAATTGTCGGCGCTTAGCGCGGCCGCAGTTTTCCGCCCGCGCATTTGCCTCTATAATGCCGAGCAACGCACTCCAATTCACCCAATCCAATTCACCCAATCCAATTAACCTGAGCCAAGCGACTGACCTATGACCGCGAAAAATTTTATTACTTCGGCGCAGCGCACCATCAAAATGGAAGCCGATGCGGTTGCCGAATTGCAGCATCGCCTAGACCATAGCTTTGTCACCGCTTGCGAGACTATGCTCGCCTGCGAGGGCCGGGTAATAGTGACAGGTATGGGCAAGTCGGGCCATATTGGCAACAAGATTGCTGCGACTCTCGCCAGTACAGGTACGCCTTCGTTCTTTGTCCACCCGGGGGAAGCCAGTCACGGCGATCTCGGCATGATCACTAAAAACGATGTGGTGATTGTGATTTCTAATTCCGGTAGCACCGCGGAAGTGATTACCATTCTGCCACTGATCAAGCGCTTAGGCATTCCCATGATCAGCATGACAGGCGATCCCGAATCAGTGCTGTCCCAAGCCGCGCTGGCCAATCTTGATGTCAGTGTCGCCAGCGAAGCCTGCCCACTGAATCTGGCTCCAACGACCAGCACCACGGTTACCTTGGCCATGGGCGATGCACTGGCTATTGCCCTGCTCGAATCCCGCGGCTTTACCGCCGAAGACTTTGCTTTCTCCCACCCCGGTGGCGCCCTCGGCCGCAAGCTGCTGTTGCGAGTGGCGGACATCATGCACAAAGATGTTGAAGTGCCGCGAGTTCTGGCCACAGAGCCATTGCATCAAGCGCTGTTAGTGATGACTGAAAAAGGCTTTGGCATGACCACAGTGGTAAGCGCTGAGAATAAATTGCTCGGCGTATTTACCGACGGTGATTTGCGCCGCATAGTCGACGCCAAAGTGGATATAAACAATGTCACCATGGCCGATGTTATGTCGCCCAACCCGAAGACCATCAATGGTGAAATTCTCGCAGCACAGGCACTTAAAATAATGGAAGACGATTGCATTACTGCCTTGATCGTAGAGAATGAAAATCACTCACCTATCGGGGTGCTGCATATGCATGATATTTTGCGTGCGGGAGTCGTGTAATGAAAAGCGTAATGGAAGGCGGAATGGAGTCAGCGATAATCGCCTCTACAGATAAACTAGTCATCGAAGCCGCCAAGCAGATCAAACTCTTGCTGGTCGACGTCGACGGTGTGCTCACCGATGGACGTCTCTACTACGGCAACAATGGCGAAGAACTCAAAGCCTTCGATATTCAAGATGGGCTGGGAATCAAATTACTTCAGCGTGGCGGTGTTCAGGTAGGCATTATCACTGGACGGGTGTCCACACTATTGCAGCGACGCGCAGATGAACTCGGTATGCAGCCGGTGGTTCAGGGGCGCGAAGATAAACTCACAGCACTCAATGAGCTACTGCAGAACATACAGATCGAAATGCACGAAATTGCCTTTATTGGCGACGACCTGCCAGACCTCGCAGTGATCAATCGAGTTGGACTGGGTATCACTGTCGCCAATGGCAATGCCGCCGTGGCAGCCAAGGCGAAATGGCAAACCAGCCGCTGTGGTGGCAATGGCGCGGTTCGCGAAGCCGCGGAAATGATTCTCGCGGCACAGGGCAAGTTAGATAATGCACTGGCGGTCTATCAATGATCAAACAGGCGTTGCTAACTGTTTTTATAATATTGATAGTCGGCGGATTTGTACTGGTATGGGACTCACCCCCAGAATCATTTTTGAGACAAAGCAGCAATCAGATGGATAAAAACCTCCAGGCCGATAGCTACATGACTGGTGTGGTAAGCCAACGTTTTTCCGAATTAGGCAGCAAGCAGTTCAGCCTCAGTTCTCCGCGTATTGATTTCTTTCAAGATGAATCGATGGTCAATATTCAGCAACCACGGTTTTTGGCTCAGGACGATAGGCGCCATCCCATAGAGTTGACTGCAAATAGCGGATATCTAGACAGTGCCAGCGGCAAACTCGACCTAGATGATAATGTACGGGCTGAGATGACCACTGCACAGGGCGTAAGCGAATTGACCACAGAGCATTTAACCTTTTTGATCGATAGCAGTGTCGCCACCACTGACCAGCCGTTTAACCTGCTCACCGAGCAGGGCAAAGCGTCTGGCACTGGGCTAAAAATTGACCTGATCAACGAAACCTTTGCCATCCAATCCAAAGTCAGGGTAACCCATGATCCTCGCTAAACTGGCTCAACTGCCAAAGTTCTCTCACCTATGGTTCAGAACCGCCGTCTTAGCAATACTGGGCTCTGTGTTGGCTATGCCAACATTTGCCCTACCCGACGATCGCCAAAAACCGATTTCTATTGAATCTGACTACGCCGAGCGCAACGAAAAAACAGGCCGCACAGTCTATCGAGGTAATGTGGTGATAAGTCAGGGCAGTGTGCTGATCGAGGCTGACCAGATCACCCTACATGTTGAAAAAAACAAGATTAGCCGCATTGAATGCACTGGCAAACCGGCCAGTTTTCAGCAAAAACCCGCACGTGAAGATCCGATTATGATTGCCCGCGCCGACCATATCGACTACCTGCCCGCTACTAACAAGCTCTCACTGAAATATAATGCGATGCTGTCCCGGGATGGCACTATTATCAAGGGCGATTCAATTGACTACGACATCGATAGGCAGACTTGGAAAGCCAAAGGCGATAATCAAGGACAACAGAAGCGCATTCAATTAGTGATCCCAGCCTCTGCACTGCAGAGCGAGCCTAACGAAACGGAGACCCAGCCCTGATGGCTACTTTACAAGCGAGCAATCTGGCCAAAGCCTACGGTAAACGTCCGGTGGTCAAAGATGTTTCCATTAGAGTCAAGCAGGGTGAAATTGTTGGCCTGTTGGGGCCCAATGGAGCCGGTAAAACCACCTGTTTTTATATGATTATCGGCCTGGTAGCTCAAGATCAAGGCTCGATTTCCATTGATGGCGACGATATTACTGCCCTGCCCATGCATGGCCGCGCACGTCGCGGAATGGGCTATTTGCCCCAGGAACCCTCGGTATTTCGCAAACTCAGCGTAGAAGACAATATATTAGCCATTCTGGAAACTCGCAAAGAGCTCAGTCGCAAGCAGCGCATACAGCGAGCTGACGAACTGATGCGCGAGTTTCACGTTTCTCATCTAGCCAAAAACCTGGGCATGAGCCTGTCCGGCGGCGAGCGACGACGTGTTGAAATTGCCCGGGCACTGGCGGCAAATCCGCAGTTTATTCTGCTCGACGAACCCTTTGCTGGGGTCGACCCGATCTCGGTGACTGATATCAAACAGATCATTCGCCATCTCCGGGACAGCGGCATTGGGGTTTTGATTACCGATCACAATGTCCGCGAAACTCTGGATATCTGCGAGCATGCCTACATCATTGGCGAGGGACATGTTATCGCTGAGGGAACTACCAGCGATATCCTCAACAATGCTCAGGTGCGCAAAACCTATCTAGGTGAAAATTTTACGCTTTAGGATTAACTGCTCTTAAAAGCAAGCTCTTGGTTAGCCTAGATTTTGGTTAGAGAGCCCGACAAAACGCCTACAAAAAGTGTCCGATTGAGCACATCAAGTCCTCAATAAAGCACCCAAATCAATCTCTCAGGCAAATCGTCCATTGCAAGCAGCATAGAATTGGCACTAAACTTGCAGACTTCTATACAAGACTAAATTCTCCTCTATGCGCCAAGGCCTCCAGCTTAAGATCAGCCAACAACTGACGATGACTCCTCAGTTGCAGCAGGCTATCCGTCTTTTACAGTTGTCGACACTGGATTTACGCCAAGAGATGATCGAGCAACTCTACAGCAACCCACTACTGGAAATGGACGAGGACATCCCTGAGCCCTCGGGTCAGGATGCCGACCGAACCACTAGCGAGAGCAATCAGGTCGCAGAAGCTGAACGCAATAGCGAGCAAAATCCAGAGTACGAATGGAACGATGAAATACCCAAGGATGTGCCTGTAGATGCCAACTGGGATGATGTATACAGCCCGCCAACTACGGCTTCTAACAGTGGCGGTGAAGTCAATCTGGAGCAGGTCTACCAGATTACTGAATCCTTTCAGGGGCATCTCGAATGGCAACTTAACCTAACGCCCTTTTCTGATCGCGACCGTGAAATCGCCTCAGCGTTTATCGACTCCATCGACAGCTCCGGATTTATTTCTGCTGAGCTCAGTGATATTACAGCGCATATTCACTACGAGGATATTGAAGACCAGCTCCATGAAGATGAGCTGGTGGCAGTGCTCCACCGACTGCAGCAGTTTGATCCCCCTGGTGTATTTGCCCGCAGCATTAGCGAATGCCTGTGCATACAACTTAATCAACTGTCCCCAGAGACCCAACACCTGCAGTCAGCCAAGCATCTGGTGGATGGGTTTTTACAGGATATCGCCTCGGTGGACAGCTCCCGTCTAGGGAAAAAAACTGGATTGGACCCAGACGAACTCCAGGGTGCCCTGCAACTGGTGCGCAGCTTAAATCCCCGTCCCGGGGAATCCCTGAATAGCAATGACGTTGAATATATAGTCCCGGACGCTTACGTAGAAAAAATCAAAGGTCGCTGGAGAGTCAAACTCAACGACAGCAATATGCCGCGCTTACGTATCAATGACTCCTACTCGTCGTTGATCAAGCGCTCAGACAGCAGCGACCAAAATCAGTTTTTAAAAGATAATCTTGCCGAGGCGCGCTGGTTTCTGCGTAGCATTGAAAGCCGCAATGAAACATTGATGCGCGTGGCAATGACCATCGTCGAGCTGCAGCGAGGCTTCCTCGATCATGGTCCGGTCGCCATGAAACCCATGGTATTGTCCGATATCGCCAGCAAGCTGGAACTCCATGAGTCGACTATTTCTCGGGTCACCACCAGTAAATATTTGGCCACGCCTCAGGGTATATTCGAACTTAAATATTTCTTTTCCAGTCATGTTAGTACTGCTGGCGGTGGGGAGTGTTCATCGACAGCAGTTTGCGCTATTCTTAAAGAACTGATCGGCGCAGAACTACCGGCCAAACCACTCAGCGATAGCAAACTGACTTCCCTGCTAGAACAACAAGGCATACAAGTCGCACGTAGAACAGTGGCAAAATACCGAGAGAGCCTGGGTATCCCATCCTCGAGTCAGCGCAAAAGATTTTAATCAAGTGGAACAAAGGAGTACTGAATGCAATTAACCATTAGCGGACATCACCTGGAAATCACCGAGGCAATAAGAGAATACGTCAACAGTAAATTTGCCAAACTCGAACGACACTGCGAACAAATCACTAGTATTTCGGTTATTCTAACAGTCGAAAAATTATCCCAAAACGCAGAAGCGACAGTCCATGTCAGCGGAGCAGAATTATTTGCCAACTCTCAGCATGAAGACCTATACGCTGCGATTGATTCACTGACTGACAAGCTCGATCGTCAACTGATTAAATACAAAGAGAAGCACCGAGGCCGTTAAATCCGTCCATGAAAATCAAGAACATACTCACTCAACAGTTGACCCAGTGCGGCATTCCTGGCGGCAGTAAAAAACGCGTACTGGAAAACCTTTCGACCTTTGTCACCGAGCAGCTCGGTGGCGATGGTGATCAGGCTGAAAGTCTGTTTCACAACCTGGTCGCCCGAGAGCGACTTGGCAGCACTGGCATTGGAGAAGGCGTCGCCATTCCCCACTGCCGTGTGGCTGGCTTTAATCGCATTCACGGCTGTCTGATCAAACTAGAACAAGCCATCGACTTTGGCTCTCTGGATGACCAACCTGTAGATTTAATTTTTGCCCTAATTGTTCCAGAGGAGCAAAACGAAGAGCATCTCGCCACTCTGGCAAGGGTTGCCGCGATTATGCAGGATGACAGCTCACGTATGTCTCTGCGTCAATGCACAAGCAGCGAAGAACTCTATACCACGGCATTGCAACTCGAGCGCGCAGCCTAGGTATGCGCCTAGTCATTATCAGTGGCCACTCTGGGTCCGGCAAAACCTCAGCATTGAATATTCTCGAGGATGTCGGCTTTACCTGTATTGATAACCTGCCAGCCACATTGCTTGAGCATTTAATTGGCCAACTCAACAAAAACAGCAATCATCAGGATTTGAATATAGCCGTAGGTATAGACGCGCGGAATCTTGTCGGCGATCTGAACAAAATCCCAGAGATCCTCAAGTCGATTGAAAGAGACGGCGTCGATGTCGATGTACTGTTCCTCTATGCGCACCGCTCAGACTTGCTGCGCCGCTACAGTGAAACCCGTCGTCGCCACCCACTGAGCACCGACACTGTTGGCCTCAAAGAAGCCATCGAGCTGGAAAAGGAAATACTCAGCCCAATTAGCGATATCGCCGACCGTTCAGTGGATACCTCGAGCCTGACACTGCACCAATTGCGCGACCTGATTAAAAACACCATTGTGCCCAAGCAGCCCCAGCATATGTCGATCCTGTTTGAGTCCTTCGGCTTTAAAAACCGTGTCCCATCAGACTCGGACTTTGTTTTCGATGTGCGCTGCCTGCCCAATCCCTACTGGAAGGCCCAGCTGAAAAACAAAACTGGCCAAGATCCTGAGGTGATTGAATTCCTCGAAAGCCAGGTTGAGATAGCCTCAATGCTGGCAGATATTATTGGTTTTTTAACCCGCTGGATTCCTCAATTCCAGGGCAACAATCGCAGCTATCTGACTATTTCAATAGGCTGTACTGGCGGACAACACAGATCTGTCTATCTGGCGAATAGATTGCACGAGCACTTCTCTGGCGTGCATCCATTTGTTCAGGTATCCCACAAAGAGCTATTACATTGATTCACTGCCAGCTCGATATCATTAATAAACTCGGCCTTCACGCCAGGGCAGCAACCAAACTGGCGAGTACCGCCGGGCGCTTTGGCTGTACTATTCGCACCGGTAAACAAGAGCCATTAGTGGACGCAAAAAGCGTTATGTCGCTGATGTTGATGGCTGCTAGTAAGGGCACCAGCCTGATCTTTGAATTCGACGGTGAAGACGAGCACGAAGCACAGACTGCCATTAGCGAGCTACTCGCTGACTACTTTGGCGAAGGTGAGTAATCCGTCCCGCTGTTGATGACTGTTTACACTGGCTTATCAGTTAAAACTACCTGAATCTCGGTTAGCTGGTTAGAATACCAGCGCTGAAGTGACTCAGCCCAGCCAAGGGAGGGACTTATGAACAATAACGATAACAGCCTTTTGGCCAGGCTCGGCAGCGCCATTGATAGCGGCACCCTGAATCAGGTGCGTCATATACTCAACAATCTTTCGCCGCCAGATATCGCACACCAGCTCGAAACCGCACCGCCGCGCCTGCGCAATATCCTCTGGGAGATAGTTGACCCCGAGATATCCGGTGAAGTACTCCAAGAACTCTCTGACGATATTCAGCTCGAATTCCTCAACCAGATGGATGGCGCAGAAGTTGCCTCGATCACCGAAGGTCTCGACGTCGATGATATAGTCGATATTCTCCAGCAGCTGCCCGACCGAGTTATTCCTGAAGTCCTCAAAGCCATGTCGGTACAGGATAGGCTAAGGGTAGAGTCAGTACTTACTTACAATGAAGATACCGCCGGTGGTCTGATGGACACCGAGGTAATCACGGTTCGCCCTGATATTACAGTCGACGTAGTGCTGCGCTATCTGCGCCGCTTCGAAGAACTTCCAGATATCACCGACAATCTATTTGTGGTCAGTCGCAATGACACCTTTTTAGGTACATTGCCCCTGAGTAAAATGCTCACCTCAAGCCCCAGCACCTCAGTTCGCGAAGTTATGAACACTGAAGTTGAGGCGATTCATGTGAATCTCACCGACTCCGATGTGGCACAGCTATTCCAGCGCCAAGATCTGGTCTCAGCACCGGTTGTTGACGATCAGCACCGCCTGGTTGGACGAATCACCATTGATGATGTGGTTGATGTCATTGTTGAAGACGCTGATCACAGCCTTTTGGCCATGGCCGGTCTCAGCGACACAGAGGATACTTTCTCCTCCATCAGCCGAACTGCACCCCGCCGTGCCATGTGGTTGGGTCTCAACTTACTCACAGCCATTCTCGCCTCTTCAGCTATCAGCCTGTTTGAAGCGACCCTGGAAAAGGTCGTTGCCCTGGCTATTTTGATGCCGATTGTTGCCAGCATGGGCGGCGTCGCAGGCAGTCAAACCCTAACCGTAGTGATTCGCGGTATGGCACTGGGACAGATCGAGCGGGACAATCTCAAATGGTTGCTGAGCAAAGAATTTGCCGTTGGCGCACTCAACGGCATGCTCTGGGCGATAGTGATGGGTGCCATAGTCTCGGTATGGTTTGACGACTGGATTCTCGCACTGGTGATCGCTGCCGCTATGGCCATCAACCTCATCGCCGCAGCAGTCGCAGGTACATTGTTACCCGTGATGTTACGCTCTTTAAAAATTGACCCGGCCCTCGCAGGCTCGGTTATTCTCACGACAGTCACCGATATAGTCGGTTTTGTCTCCTTTCTTGGACTTGCCACGGTGTTTTACAGCTAATGACCGATTCAGATATTAACAATAAGAATGACAATCACGACAGCGAAGAAGATCTGGTCAGCAAATCCCAGCTTAAACGGGACAGCCATGCACTCCAGGATATGGGCAGCCAGCTGGTTGAAATGCCTCTAGGACAACTGGCCAAATTCAATCTGCCGGACAACTTAAAAGACGCCATCACAGAAGCGCGCCGTTTAAAGAATCGCGAAGGCAAGCGCCGCCAACTGCAGTATATTGGCAAACTGATGCGCACCGCAGATATCAGCTTTATTGAAGAGACATTGGAGCGCATGGATCACCAGTCGCAAACCTACAGACAGCATTTCATGCAGCTGGAGACATTGCGCGACAGGTTAATCAGCCAGGGCAATCCAGTAATCGAAGAGTTGATGGAGAAATATCCTACCGCCGACCGACAGCAGCTACGTAATCTGCAGCGTCAAGCAGCACGGGAAGTGGAATTAAAAAAAGCACCCACTGCGAGCAAGAAAATCTTCGCCTATCTGCGCCAGCTTAGTGAGTAGAGCCTTAAGGCATAAAAAGCCTTTAGCAGGTGGAGGAGCCTTCGGCGGATAAAAAGCCCTCAGCGGGTAGAGAGCCCTCAGCGAGTAGAGAGCCTTCAGCTATTAGAAAGTCCCAAGCTTCCGATGCTCGGCAATAGGCATCTTGCTGCGTATCTCGGACAAACGGTCTAAATCAATCTCGGCAATCGCAACCCCGGGCTCATCATCCACTCGAGCCAGCACCATCCCCCAAGGATCAATAATCGTACTACCGCCCCACAGACCGCGGCGCGGGTGTTCACGGTCAACCATATTGGCGCCAATCACAAACAGCTGATTTTCCACCGCCCGTGCCCTCAATAACAACTCCCAATGGTCCCGACCTGTGGCCGCTGTAAAGGCCGCTGGCACCGCAACCACCTGCGCATCGGCATCGGCCAGCTGACGATAGAGTTCAGCAAAGCGCAGGTCATAACAGACGCTCATACCCAGCCTACAGGGTTCAGTCTCGACCACCACCACATCTGTAGCACTGCGATAGTCGTCCGACTCGCGGTAACTTACCTGCTGTAAAACCCCATCTGTAGATTTCGGCACATCAACATCAAACAGATGAATTTTGTCGTAGTGCTGAACTAGATCACCCTGGGGGTTGAACAACCATGAACGGGCAAAGGGCTTTGCCGAATTGGCATCCGAGACAGGCACTGTGCCGCCCACCAGCCAAAGACTGTGACGCCGAGCCTGTTCAGAAAGAAACTCATAGACAGGTCCGTTGTGCTGCTCTGCCAGACCCACCTCAGTAAGATCACTTCGCCCCAAATAGGCAAAATTTTCAGGCAGTACCACCAGTCGACTGCCAGCATCAGCGGCCTGTCCAATTAGTACCTCTGCGGCAGCTAGATTCTGCTGTAAGGATTTTTGCGGCCGCAACTGAACAGCTGCGGCGATAAAGGAATTATTGTTGCTCATTCTCGGGAACCCTGCTTGTGTCTTTGTCCGCCTTAGAGCCCTTGGCGTTCTTACCCGCTAAATCGGCGGCAAAAATACGATCCACTGACACCTCGACATCATCCCAAGGACCAGAGAGCTTGTAGCTAATACTCGACAGCCGATCAACTTGTTTTTCCACCAACTTGCTAGTCACATAAACCCCAGCGGCAGCAGGAAGTCCGCCCAACAGCGCCACTACCCAGGGAAGATTAGTGGCCACTGGCAACGTTGCCACCAGACGTGCATCAACAGCTTCGTTGAGTAGATCAAACTCGCCGTCCATACTCATGCGCCCAGAGGGCATATCCATTCTCAGGGGCTGTTTAAATCGCGCTACTCCCTGATTAAATTCCAAGGTACCACTGAGCTTGTTATAACTGAGTTCCTGCCCAGTGATATCGGAGAAATCCAGTTTCAATCGGCGCAACCAGTTGGCAAAATTAACCAGACTAACCATTTTTAAGGCCGCGCCGGCGCCTCCAGTAGAGCGGTAAAAACTGCCCTCTTTTAATTCGACCTGAAACTCGCCACTGAGATTGTCTCGGGAGATATTCCACGGCTGATCTTGCCAAGCCAGATCGAATACGAAGCGTCCAGATTTGCTGTCGACAACTTTTGGTACATTGAGACCCAAACCGAGAAACTCTTCAATATTGCCAATACCTACAGGACCCACCAAGCGACTGGCATAGTCGCTGCCATCGAAACCCCAGAAAAACTCTGTTGCCGGCTGACTGTCAAACAGTCCCGGCTGCAGGCCTAACAAGTTGCCTCTAATTTCACTGAACGCTGCTCCAGAGACTTCCGGGCGCAACTTAAACGCAATCGAGCCCCACTCTTCATCGCCAATCTGCAGACGGTCCACAGAGAAATCCAGAGGGATAAACTGCCGCGGATCTATAGTCGACTCGCTGACGCTTCTTTCTAGCAATCCACCGGGAACCATCAAACGAGTCAAGTTGAGTACCGGAACCTGATCGGCATCCGCTGTCGACATAAGCAACTGGCCATCGGCCAAGTCAGTAACAAAATCAAGATCCAGAATGCCATCGCGCAGGGAAGCAACGCCTTGAATATTCTGTAGCTGCAGAGTTGCGAGGTCCAGCTGATCGAGAGTCAGGTCAAACATAGGTATCCAAGAGGCTTTTACGGCAGACTCAGAGCGCTGAAAAAGCCCTATCAGTGGTTGCCAGAGTGAAAAGTCAGCTGTTGGCAGATGTGCTGACACTCGCACAATACCTTCTTGCGGTTCTTCTTGATCACGGTCATAACGAATATGGGCGCCACTTAGACCAGCCTCATTAAAGC
>CAWLBR010000031.1:0-18846 GCA_963855085.1 Gammaproteobacteria bacterium | reverse complement strand
CTGCTATCGCCGCGATAGAAACGCTCAGTAAGGCGTGGGATATCGAGTGGGTCTATACCTTTGCCGCTGTCTTTGACCGAGACATTGATATAACGTTTGTAGCGGGTGACTTTTATAGCGATATCGGCACCCTCAGGGTTGTGCCGCACGGCATTAAAAACAATATTCCCGAGTACACTACGCATATCCTTTTTATCCGCATTAATAACGCAGTCTTCCTCGCACTTTAGGGACAGCGAGTGTTTACCTTCACTGAGCAGTTCCGCTTCGGCAATAATACTTTTAAGCAGTTCATAGAGATTGAGGTCTTCAAGCACTGGCATCTGATTATCGGATTCCAATCGTGATATAAGAATCAAATCGTCAGCCAAGGCTTCCATTCTCACTACTTGATCAGACATCTGAGTGAAGGCTTTGTCGACCATCTGGCTGTTGCCAGGCATATCCTGCAGGGTTTCCAGATAGCCTCTCATTACCGTCAGCGGCGTGCGCAATTCGTGAGAGACATTGCCGACGAACTCTTTGCGCAGCTGTTCTAAATTAGTGATATGGGTGATATCGGTGACCACCAAAACAATTTCGTCGGCACCAAAAAAGGAGGCTGATACCTGCAGCACCGGATCGGACGGATTAATTGAAGAGAGTTTGAGAGAGCCGTCGAATTCCTTTTGACTGATATAGCTGACGAATTCAGGACCGCGAATAAGGTTGGTGACGGCGCTGCCGCGATCACTGGAGCGCAGCGCTAACAGGCCCGCTGCTGAGCTGTTCCACCAATCGATGGTGAGATCACTGCGCAGCACCACTATGCCCTCTTCCAAGGCCCCGGTTAGGCGGGTGATGCGATTAATAGTGCGGCGCATTCGCTCTTGGGTGCGACGGTGACGGCGGCGTTGACGATTGAGGGTGTCGCTGATTTCGCCCCAGACACCATCGGTGTCGGGTGGAAAGCCGCGCATACCTTTGTCGATCCAGCTAAACAGCTGGGAGATAACACGGAATGTCCAAAGACTATATATGACCAGGCCGGCCACAAGGATTTCAAAGGGAGCGCCGAGGCTAAAACCAAAAATCACCGAAAACAGGCTGATCAGCACTACACGCCAAATTTCTCTGCTCATTCCCGGTCGCAATGAATCTGTACCCTTTTTTAATCACAATTCGACAATGGCGCTTCTAGGCATTGCTCATTTGCGCTGAGAATCGGTAGCCAGCGCCGCGCACAGTCTGCACATAGTTTTCGTGGCCTGCAACTGAAATCGCCTTGCGTAAACGGCGAATATGCACGTCTACAGTGCGCTCATCGAGATAGACATTGCCACCCCAAACATAATCCAGAATCTGTCCGCGAGAATAGACACGCTCTTGGTGCGTAAGAAAGAATTGCAGTAGCCGATACTCGGTGGGGCCCAGATTAACCGACTCTCCGGCGATACTGACACGGTGACCAAGGGGGTCAAAAATCAGCTCGCCGATGGTGATCGGCTCTTTAAGCGCTTCACGGCCGACGCGTCGCAATACCGCATTGACCCGAGAGATCAGCTCCCGCGGTGAAAATGGCTTGGGAATATAATCATCTGCTCCGGCGTCCAGACCAGCAATTTTGCTATCTTCCTCGGCCTTGGCGGTAAGCATAATGATGGGTATTTTTGCCGTCAGTTCATCGCGCTTTAAACGGCGCAATAGCTCTAAACCGGTGGTCCCCGGCATCATCCAGTCAAGTAGCACTAAGTCCGGCTGATTGTCGATTATGCTGGCGTGAGCTTGCTGTGCGTTGGCAGCGTCTAAAACATTGAAGCCAGCAGCATCCAATGCGATAGACAGCATATCTCGAATCGCCGCTTCATCATCGACAATAAGAATTCGATGTTTGGGCATTATTTCAACCTTGTCATTCATTTTAAAAGTCTCATTTAATCGGCCCAACATGACATAAATATGACAGCGCAAAGTGTATGCCGATCTTTCGGATTTACAACCTAGATTTGCCCGGCACCTCAATAGTCGATATTTAAGATTCCTTCGCGCATAATGTCGCCCTTTTAAGCTACCAGGATTCGATCATGACCATTACAGAAAACAGCGCAGTAAGCTTTCACTACCGATTAACTGATGACCAGGGGCAGGAAATTGATAGCTCTGCAGGTCAGGATCCGTTGGCCTATCTACACGGCGCTGGCAATATTATTCCAGGTCTGGAAAAGGCATTGGAAGGCAAGTCAGTTGGCGACCATATGATTGTCGAAGTCTCTGCTGAAGAAGGTTATGGACCGGTTCAAGCAGAATTGATTCAAGAAGTACCGCGCAGCTCTTTTCAAGGCGTTGAGAACATTGAAGTGGGCATGCAGTTTGAAGCTCAGACCGGCCAGGGCGGAGCTGTTCCAGTAACAGTTACTCTGGTTACTGACGAGACTGTTACTGTCGATGGCAATCACCCGCTGGCGGGCAAAGAACTCAACTTTGATGTGACTATTGCAGATATTCGCGAAGCCACAGCAGAAGAACTTGAGCACGGCCATATTCACGGCGCAGGTGGACATAATCACTAAAAGCGCCTACAAAAAAGCGTGGAAA
Source organism: Gammaproteobacteria bacterium (assembly GCA_963855085.1). GTDB lineage: Bacteria > Pseudomonadota > Gammaproteobacteria > Pseudomonadales > Porticoccaceae > HTCC2207. The sequence continues at coordinate 16,272 of CAWLBR010000031.1, read as the reverse complement.
GAAGAGCCTTTAAAGAACAGCCCGTAAAAAAGCCGCCCAAAAAAAAGGCCACCTAGCGGTGGCCTAAATGGGAGGAGATGATAAAACTATCGCCGCCTGTGTCAGTTTAGTGACACAGACGGATGGGTTTGATTTGTTAGTCAAACATCGGGGAGATTTCGCTGACCGCGACACAGGCGGCAAGTGCACAGCCAATTCCAGTGCTGGTCCAAAAATCTGAGCCGTAGGCAAATATGCCGATGGATACGCCCAGAAGGGCCCCGCAGGTAATAATCAGTAAGCTTGTGAAGCTGTAACCATTCATTCATAAATCCTCTTTACAATCCAACAGGTTCCTTCCGATTCCGACCGCGTCGAGTAATGGCTGTCGCTAGCTGTTTTGTTAGCTGTTTTGTTATCTGTTTGTTATCTGTTTGTTATCAAGAGGTACATTTGAAACGCTTTTGCGGCCGATTACTCACGAGCTGTTGGCAAATTCAATGTTGCTCTGTTCACAATTGACTAGCTGATGCAGAATACTGTGCGCTGTGTCGACAAAATACATGCGGTCTATAGCCTGAGTGACGTTTTCGCGCACAACTAAAAAGAGAGAGATTAGACTCCATGACAATAAAAATAGGCATTAATGGCTTTGGTCGCATTGGCCGTTTGGCACTTCGCGCAGCATGGCATCGGCATGATTATGAGATCGTACAGATCAATGAACTCGCCGGCGATGCCAATGCTGCAGCCCACCTGCTGAAATACGATTCGGTACACGGCACCTGGGACAAGACCATTACTAGTGAGGGCTCAGACACCGAGGCCAGAATAGTTATTGACGGCCAATCCATCACCTATACTCAGAACCAAAATATTGCCGACACTGACTGGTCCGGCGTGGACATGGTGGTTGAATGCACAGGCACGTTTAAGTCTCAGGAAGCGCTGGCTCCCTACTTCGATCAGGCTGTGAAAAAAGTAGTGGTCTCTGCCCCAGTAAAGGACGGTACGCTTAATGTGGTGATGGGGGTCAACGACCACCTCTATACCAACCAAGCCATAGTGACGGCTGCCTCCTGCACCACCAACTGCCTGGCACCTGTGGTCGACGTGCTACAGAAGAGCTTTGGTATTAAGCATGCCGCAATTACGACTATTCACGACATTACCAACACCCAGAGCATTCTCGACGAATATCACCCTGACCTGCGTCGCTCTAGAGCGAGCGGACTATCGCTGATTCCCACCAGCACAGGCTCGGCCACAGCCATCACGGAAATTTTTCCCGAGCTTAAAGGGCGTATTAATGGGCTCGCAATAAGAGTACCTCTGGCCAATGCCTCACTCACTGACTCTGTCTTTGAGTTAGATTGCGAGGTTAGCGTTGATCAGGTTAACAACGCTCTGCGCGATGCCGCGCAGGGGCGCTTGCAAGGCATCCTTGGATTTTCCGATCTGCCGCTGGTGTCGGTGGACTACACCAACGATAAGCGGTCGGGAATTGTCGATGGCTTATCCACTATGGTGATCAACAAATCTCAGGTTAAGGTACTTATCTGGTATGACAATGAGATCGGTTATGTGAATCGCATGATGGAGCTAGCGGCCAAGGTGGCGAGTTCCATTAGAAGCTAGACTTAAGAATTACCGGTACTCATTTATTACCCTGAGAGTTCAATAAGCAACGATGAATTTCGACCTTAAAGCCCCTGTCACCCAATACAGTTTGGTTACCCTGAGTTACTGGGCTTTTACCCTCAGTGATGGCGCTCTGCGCATGCTCGTGGTGCTGTTCTTTCATGAGCTGGGCTACAGCCCGATTGAAATAGCCGGCCTCCTGATGCTCTACGAGTTATTCGGAGTGATTACTAACTTATACGCCGGCTGGCTGGCCACAACCATAGGCTTAACAGTCACCATGCAGACGGGCTTAGCGCTGCAAATTGCTGCTCTGGCGATGCTGATGGTGGACAGTTCAATTCTCAATGTGGTTTATGTGATGGTGGCTCAAGCTCTCTCGGGGATTGGCAAAGATCTAAACAAGATGGGCGCCAAGGCGAGTATTAAATTCTTGGTACCAGCAGATGCTCAGGGGCGACTCTATCGTTGGATCGCCCTGCTGACCGGATCTAAAAATGCCTTAAAAGGCGTCGGATTTTTCCTTGGGGGCTGGCTTTTGGCCACTGTCGGCTTTCAAAATGCCGTGGCAGCAATGGCCAGTGTTTTAACCGCTGTCTTAGTACTCAGTATTCTTTTGCTCGACCGCACCACTGGCATCGCTAAACAACCTCAGCCCTTTAAACACCTATTTTCCAAAAGCAGCGCGGTGAATCGACTCAGTGCTGCGCGATTTTTTCTGTTTGGCTCTCGGGATATATGGTTTGTTGTGGCATTGCCTGTGTTTTTGCAGAGCCAACTGCAGTGGAGCTATGTGCAGGTGGGCACCATGATGGCCGCCTGGGTCATTGCCTACGGTGTGGTGCAAACAGTGGCCCCAAAAATCACCATTATTGGTAAGACTGTAAAAGATACCAACATAACTCATCCCTCCGGCAGAACCGCATTTAGATGGGTTGCGATACTCTGCCTAGTCCCTGCCGCAATCGCTGGCGGTCTTTATGCCGCAGGGAGTCATACCAGTCTGGTAGCAACCGGGCTAGTCTCTGGGCTGTTAGTGTTCGGCGCTCTCTTTGCCATTAACTCGTCGATTCATTCGTACCTGATTGTCGCCTATGCTCGGGAAGATGGCGCATCGTTGGATGTTGGGTTTTATTATATGTGTAACGCCGCGGGCCGATTGGTTGGCACTCTGCTGTCTGGATCGGTTTATCAGCAGTTCGGCTTGGCTGCCTGCCTGCTGCTTTCCTCAGTGATGTTGATTGCCACTGCGGTGATATCGAAAAAACTGCCAGGTTAATTGGCTGGCAAACTTTTACCGCTGACGCATGTCTGCTAGGGTGTACCTGTTTTTAACCTACCAAAGAATTCAATATGACTAATGAAAATAACAACACAATGGATCCCAACGGTCTGTTTCGCGAAGAGAGCTTTACCGATCAAAAAATCGGCATCATCCGCAAAATGATTCCAGTAAAAGCCGATGGCAGCGATGACTCCGACCGTCCAGTAACATTTTTCGGTTCCACTCAGGTGATGACTCAGATGGGTGCCATACCGCTTAACTTTCCCCTAGAGGGTGAGACCATTGGCGAAGCGGCAACCGATTTTGCCGGCAAGGCCCAGATCGCCGTTGAGGAAGCCAACCAAAAAATGGAACAGATGCGTCGCGATGAGGCATCAAAGATCGCAATGCCGGGTCAGGGCGGCGGCGGAATTATTACTTAAGTAAAAGTCTAGACTGGATCGGTTGAAAGTGATCGGCGGCATCAATCAGTGATGCTGCCGTGAGCGCCGCGACACCGTAGACGCTGGTCGCTATGTCGTAACGCTGGCTCACTCGAGCGAGCAGCAAGTCAAAATCGCCATCACCAGATAGCAGCACAATCTCATCCGGCGGATTGGCGCCTGCAGCGCAGTCCATAATATCGATGGCAATGCCCACATCCCAATCGCCTTTTGCCGAACCATCACTGCGCTGAATAAAGGGCTTGAGCTTAACCTCGAAACCGATTTCCCGCAGCACCTGTTGAAAGCCACGCTGCCCGGCGTCATTGCGCTCAATCGCATAGGCGGCTGCGTCGACAATCTCGCCCTGTTCACTGAGCTGACGCCAGAGTTCACGGTAATTAAAGTAACAGCCAAACTGTTCCTTTACTGTGTAATAAATATTTTGCACATCGACAAATACGGCTATTTTTTTCACGATAGACTCATTTAAGCTAATTTTTTGTTAATTAAGCGTGCTTTTCGGCGAAGTTAAGCTAGAAGTTAAACTGGAAGTTAAATTAAAAGTCACATTAAGAGCTCGGCGCCAATGCGGCAGTTCGCCCCAGAGGCAATGCAGCGACTAACACTGATCACCCGATCTTGATACCAACTGCGACGGCTTATCTTGATACAGGGACTCAGTGTCGCCAACCCTAACGCACCAGTAATCACAGCGTCGGCAATTATCGCCTGAAGCTGATGTTCATCTCGGCTCGGGGTGATCACCCAATTAATATAGGCTTGGGGACTGACCTTCTGATAGTTTTGTTTGAGATAGGCCGGCACTAGTTCGGGACTGACAAAACACTCTTCCCACTGCATTGGAACTGTAGCGATCGAGTGCACGATCACCGAATGGTAGCTCAACTCGCCCTCAGCCAATCCTAGTAGAGCGGCAATATCTCGCTCGGCGGCAATCGCCTCCAGAGCAATAATACGATTGCTGTATTGAGGATTGCTGAAACTAAATTGCTTATTAAAGTCAGGCAATTCCACAGCTGAGATTGGCGATGGTGGCTGTGTTACAAAGGTCCCGGCACCCACTGAGCGCTCCAGCAGACCTTCGTCCGCCAACTCCTGCACCGCTCGGCGCGCAGTCATGCGGCTGACTGAAAAGTCCTCTGATAGCTGAGCTTCTGAGGGAATACGCTCGCCGACCCGCCACAGGCCAGATTTAAGCTGCGCTTTAATATGATTCTTGATTTGCGCATATAGAGGGAATGCATCCCTAACAGGGTCCATAAAATATCACCAAAATATGTCTATACTAATAAATGGTATAGACCAATAATGATGATCTAGTTGTTACCATTTACCTAATATTTGTTCAGTAATATAGGGTATTAAAGAGAATATAACCATGATAATTTATACTGAGCAGACTAAATTATCTGTATATACAACCCTAAGGCGGGACAATTTCTACGATTTGATTAAATCAAGCTTTTGCTGGCGGGAAAGCTTTTTGATCTGCGCCTCGCGAATACTGGCGCTGCTGCGGTCGTGGTCGCCCTCAACAAAGACCACTTCTTCTGGGCTGCGACCGCGAAAATACTTGGCCCCAGCGCGACCGTTTAGATGCTCGTTAAAGCGCCGCTCAACGTCGGTGGTAATACCCGTATAAATCGACTGATCGGTGGCCCGAATAAGATAGACAAACCACTGGCTCATGCGCTGGCTGCAAGATCGGCGACGAGAAAGCCATGGCAGTATTGACAGCGATACTGGGCTTGTCGCTGGAGGATTTTTTTATGTCGCAGACTGGTTAACTCATGAGTCCTGCAGCCACATTTATAGGCGAATTTAGCGTACTGCCGCACCGGAATACCGGTCAGGTCATAACTACCGGTGGCGTTTGGCTCGGCGCCCATATCCACCATCACCCGCTTCCATTCGATGCCGTGGGGCTTGACCCGCCGCAGCCCGTAGAGGCAGTCGACCACATAGTGGGCGACTTCGTGGGTTACGGTGTCACTGAGGCTATCTTCAAAATATTTCGCAAATAGCCAGGGGTTGTAACGAATACGTCGATTGCGGCCCTTAACCTGATACATGCCGGCGCACTTACCTTTGAGGTCAAAATGCACGGCTATAGCGTCGAAACGGCGACCGTAGAGTTGCGACGCTTTTTCAACACAGCGTTCGGTGGCCGCCTCTACTTGGCGCATTTGAAATTCAGAAATAGGCTCAATCATGTGCTTCAGTATACGTGGAGCGAGCCTGTTACAATACGCAAAATTGTGAGCACAGCTAATAAATGAATATTGATTTCCATTGCCATACCACCGCATCCGACGGCACGCTAGATCCAGCGGCGCTGATTGATCTCGCCCATGAGCGAGAGATCGACATGCTGTCGATTACCGATCACGATACTCTGGCGGCCTATAAGACATTGGGCAATATGGAGACTGGACTGCGAATTATTCCCGGCATTGAATTATCGAGCCAATGGAACCGCCGCGGCGTACATATCGTAGGACTCAATGTGGACACACACAGCAACTCCATAATCGAAGCCGTGACAAAGCAATCTAAGGCGCGTGAAGATCGAGGAGAAATTATTGCTGAAAGGCTCGCGCGGCTCGGCTTTGCAGACTGCCTAGAGGGTGCAAAGTCATTTTCCAGTGGCCCCCAGATTGGACGACCACATTTTGCCAAGCATCTGGTGGCGATTGGGGCGGTGAGTAATATCCAGCAGGCATTTAAGCGCTATCTGGGTGCAGGAAAGGTCGGCGACGTTAAAGATCAGTGGGCCGACCCCAAGACAGTAATTGATTGGATACGCGATGCTGGCGGGGTTGCGGTGTTAGCCCATCCGACCAAGTACAAATTGACCCGCTCTAAGTTAATTGAGCTGATCACTGCTTTTAAGGCTGCAGGTGGCGAGGCAATGGAAGTTATTTCCGGCGCACAGGTGCCTTCACTAACCCGTGATATGGCGCGCCTTTGTAGGGAAAGCGGACTGGAGGCGTCATGTGGGTCAGACTTTCACAGCCCCGGCCAGCCATGGGCATCTCTTGGCCATGTTGCACCGCTGCCGGAAGACTGTGTTCCAATTTGGCGGCGCTGGCAGTAACAGTATTGCTCTCGGTTAAGAGCCGATTTAGGGACCGAATTAAGAGCCGAATTAACCCCTGAACTGCAGTGTTAGCTCAAGCTGAAATTCCTGTGTATACTGCGCGCCGCAGAGGCTTTTGAACAGAGCGTTCAAGGCTCCAAAGAGTGACTTCGGAGCGCCTACATGATAATTCTACCAATGGAAAATACGACGTGAATATTTTTATATTTGTCAGTGAGCAGTGGCTACTTATTTCATTGTTATTCGCACTAATCGGTGTGTTTTTATTCACCGAGCAGAGTAAAAGCGGCAAGACCCTCGGCACAGCTGAATTGGTTCGCTTAATGAATAGTGACCAGGCAGTGGTAGTGGATGTGCGCACCACAGCTGAGTTTGAAAACGGCCATATCCATGGCTCACGCAATATTCCACATACCAAGCTCGCCAGCCGCATTGGTGAACTGGAAAAAGTCCGTGGTAAAACCATTGTGGTAGTCGATAAGATCGGCCAACACTCCGGCGGTGCGGGAAAACTACTGACTAAAGACAATTACGATGCTCGACGCCTCAGCGGCGGCATCAGCGAGTGGCAGGGCGCAAGCCTACCTCTTGTATCAGGCAAATAATTGATCGCCTGATCTCTCTCGCCACTATTGAGTGGCGCTACCCAAGGAAAATTATGTCTCAAGTTGTACTATACGGCACACGCTTCTGCCCTTTCTGCACTGCCGCACGACGGTTACTCACCACCAAAGGGATAGATTACCAAGATATATCAGTCGACAATAATACCGAGCTACGGGGTAGACTGATCGCCAAGAGCGGACGCAACACAGTGCCACAGGTTTGGTTTGGCACTCGGCATATTGGTGGCTTCGATGAACTGCGCGATTTAGAGCGCCAGGGCACTTTTGATGCCATGCTCCAAGCCGGGGTTGAAAGCGGTGAAACAGTCTCCATATAAGAGGCTAACAACATAAAATTATTTCATTTAAGGGTTCAATCATGACTGACGAAACGACTACTGCCCCAGAAGCAGCCAGCGAAGAAAAAGCACCGGCCCCTAAGTTTGCCGTGCAGCGCATCTATGTAAAAGACCTCTCATTTGAGACTCCTCAGGGTGCAGCCGCTTTTCAAAAGCAGTGGACTCCGAAGGTAAATCAGGATCTGAGCACCAAGACCAACAAGATTGCCGATGGCGTGTATGAAGTTGCTCTGCGTATTACAGTGACTGTAAAAGATGAAGACGAGACTATTTATCTGATCGAAGTAGACCAGGCCGGCCTGTTTACAGTCGAAGGTTTGGAAGGGGGTCAACTGGCTCAGGTGCTCAATGTTACTTGCCCAAGCATGTTGCTGCCCTATGCTCGCGAGACAATTGACAGCACTTTGACTAAAGGCTCATTTCCTCCGCTGATGATTCCACCGATTAATTTTGAAGCGCTATTCGCCTCTGCAGTTCAGCAGGCAGCAGCGAAGCAAGAGGCGGAAGCCGCGGCGCCAGAGAACAGCACTCACTGATCAGCAGGTAACCGCTGAGCAATAAAAAACCCCGCCCTTAAACAAGGCGGGGTTTTTTATTGCCTGACATTTTTAAAACTATCCGGCCGATGATTTGGAAACGGGCCTAGAGCGCCTGATTCTCCATCTGATATTCCTGCAGCTTGCGGGTCAATGTATTGCGCCCCCAGCCCAACAGCTCAGCGGCATCCTTTTTACGGCCACTGGTATGAGCTAATGCAGTTTCAATCATGGTGCGTTCAAAATCCGGAACCGCTTGAGACAATATATCACTGCGTCCAGATTTGAGTTCGCGCTCACTCCAGCGACGTAACATCTGCTGCCAATCCCCCTGCACGCGCATTTCACTGCCCGCTTCTTCGGCCTTAAGCTCTGGCGGTAAATCCGTTAGCAGCACTTCGCGACCTGCAGCCATCACTGTGAGCCAGCGACAAATATTCTCTAACTGGCGAACATTGCCAGGCCATTCCATAGCGCAGAAAAAATCTTCCGCTTGCTGGGACAGCAGCTTGGGTTCCATCTCCAGCTCTTTAGCCGCGCGATGGAAAAAGTGCGTCATCAACTGGGGGATATCTTCACGGCGATCCGAGAGTTTAGGTAGGTGGACACGAATAACATTAATGCGATGATAGAGATCTTCGCGAAAGCGATTGTTTCCCACCAGCTCTTCTAGATTTTGGTGGGTTGCGGCAATAATCCGCACATCGACTTTCACCGATGTATGGCCACCAACTCGATAGAATTCACCATCGGCAAGAACCCGCAATAAGCGCGTCTGGGCTTCTGGTGGCATATCGCCAATTTCATCGAGAAATAAAGTGCCGCCATTGGCCTGCTCAAAGCGCCCTTCGCGGCGCTGGGCAGCACCGGTAAAGGCGCCTTTCTCATGGCCAAACAGCTCTGACTCAATCAGGTCATGGGGGATCGCCGCCATATTAAGGGCGATAAATTTCGAGTTGCGGCGCGGACTGTGTTTGTGCAGCGCATGGGCCACCAGCTCCTTGCCCGTTCCCGACTCACCATTGATCAACACCGTGATGTTGGAATTGGAGAGACGGCCAATGGCGCGAAACACTTCCTGCATGGCCGGCGCTTCACCAATAATTTCTTGGGACGGTGGCGCTTCACGAGGCAGGTCTTGGGGTTTTTGTTCCCGGGCAAAAGTAACACCGCGTCGGGCTACATCAACAAGCTCATCGAGATCAAAGGGTTTGGGTAGATATTCAAAGGCACCGCCCTGATAGGCGGCTACGGCGCTGTCGAGATCCGAGTGGGCAGTGGTAATAATCACCGGGATATCGGGGCGTGTGGAGTGGATCTGCTTGAGCAGTTCCAGACCATCTATGCCGGGCATGCGAATATCGGAAATAATAATTTCTGGCAGCGATGACTGCAGAGCCACGAGCAGGTCGTCGCCATTTTCAAAGCTACGCACTTCGATGCCTTCGCGAGAAATCGCCTTCTCCATTACCCAGCGCAGGGAGCGGTCGTCTTCGGCTATCCAAATTTCTGATGTGCTGTTCATGCTAAACCTTTATCGGTAAATAAATCGAGAACCGAGTGCTGCCCGGCTCTGAGTCACATTCAATAATGCCCTGATGAACATTGATCGCAGACTGGGCAATGGTTAAACCCAAACCGGTGCCCTCGCTGCGGCCACTGATCATGGGGAAGAAAATTCGCTCTTTAATATCTTCAGAAATGCCCGGCCCAGTATCCATAATATCGAGGCGGCACAACGCTTTGTGGTGCTGACCCGCAATGGTGAAGTTGCGCTGAATTCTAGTTCTAAAGGTCAGTCGACGCTCTGGCATATCTGACTCGAGCATCGACTGCATGGCATTGCGCGCGACGTTTAACACAGCCTGAATGAGCTGCTCACGGTCGCCGGAGAGATCCGGAATGCTGGGATCGTAGTCTCTGGCGACAACCAGCTCTCCCTGGACTTCGACTTCAATCAATGTGGCCACGTGTTCGGCCACTTCATGAATATTAATCGGGGCAAACTTGGGCAGCTGACTCGGGCCCAACAGACGATCGACAAGATTTCTCAGGCGATCGGTTTCGGTGGTAATAATCTGACAGAGTTCAGAGGTCTCGCTATCGATCTCGCCGCCGGAAATTTCCTGGGCCAGCAGCTGCGCCGCACCGCGAATACCGCCGAGGGGATTTTTGATCTCGTGAGCCAAACCGCGAATAAGGCTTCTCGAGGTATCGTGAACCGAGAGCAATGCTTCCTCCCGGTTAATGCGCAGAATACGATCAATGGGCTGCATTTCCATCAGTACCCATTGATCGGAACCAATCCTGATAGGTGTCACCGTGTAGTCCACCTGAGAGGACTCAACCCCCAGGCCACGAAGGAATTCATGGCGCAGGGTCAGCGCGCGACCAAACTCAAGTGCTTCACGCAATGTCTGTCGTGCGGTTTCATCGTCATCAAATATATCACTCACAGCTGAACCACGCAGACGCGCGCTGCCGGCCTGAAGCAGAGATTCCGCAGCAGGGTTTATATAATCGATCAATAGGCTCTGATCAATCAACAACACGGCAGTGTTGAGATTATCCAGTAGCAATCTATGTAGTTGATCTGAGGTCATAATGTCCTATTCGAATCGAGTATGAATACTTTAGAGACTAGCGAGCCTCTTTAACCTGTCTTGCAATAAGCAAGCCAAAAGCCAATCAGGACTAGTTTTGGAAAGCGACCAATATAGGCGGGTCAGGGGCAATTGACCGAGCCAGTATAGTCCAGCTCAGGAAGTTGCGCACCATTATGGTGCAAACTGATTTAGAAGGGAGTTAATTACGCTTAAAATGACGCTGCACATGCACAGTCACAGGCCGAGTAATAACTAATACGGCACCCTGAGACGACAGCACACGGGCTGAAATGCGGTGGGATCCACGCTCCAATCCACGAATAGCGAACGATGTTGCAGCAACCGGCTTGCCGGCGACGGAACCATCGACATAAAACTGTACCAAATGATCGGTTTCAAGCTCGGGGGTCAGGGCCAGCTGAGCCAACACTACAGGCTGATCGAAGTGCACCAGCGAATCATTTAAGGGCGCCACCAGCGCGGCAAATGAGTAACCGGTGAAGGCCATAGCCGTCTCGCCATCCTCAGATGTTGAGGACTGCACTGGGGTCGGGACTGGAGCTGGAATTGGGCTAGAGATCGGGTTAATGGCAGGTAGAACCATCTCATCCGTGACAGTTTCAGCAGGGGGCGTATCTGTGTAAGTGATATTGCCCTGATCATCGACAACTTTATAAACACCGGCGGCCAGCGCTGAGGCGACAACCGTACTGATAACAAGAGCAAGAGCAATTGCTGCAAAAGAGGATAGAAGTGACTTCATTGACCCGACCTGTAAGTCTGTTAATAAACCGTGGCTGGCACAGATGCCAGATTACGTTCTTTAAAGATTAGACCTATTTTGAACAAAGAAAAAGCCCGCCATTGAGACAATGGCGGGCTTTTCGGGTCTTGCTATTTTTCAGCTTTAACTAAGAGCAGAAATGTATCCAGCGACTTATACGCTGTAGTACATATCAAACTCAACCGGGTGAGTGGTGTGCTCAACGCGGTAAACTTCTTCCATCTTCAACTCAATGTAAGCGTCAATCATATCGTTGGTGAATACGCCACCAGCGGTCAGATACTCACGGTCAGCATTAAGCTCGTCAAGCGCTTCGCGCAGGCTGCCAGCAACCTGAGGGATAGCGGCAGCTTCTTCAGCAGGCAGATCATAGAGATCTTTGTCCGCTGCATCGCCAGGGTGCATCTTGTGCTTAATACCGTCCAGACCCGCCATCAGCATTGAAGCAAACATCAGGTATGGGTTGGCAGTTGGATCACCAAAGCGTACTTCTACACGCTTGCCACGCGGGCTAGCAACGTAGGGAATACGGATTGAAGCAGAACGGTTACGGGCTGAGTAAGCCAGCATTACCGGTGCTTCAAAACCTGGGATCAAACGCTTGTAGGAGTTAGTCGAAGCGTTAGCAAAGGCGTTCAGCGACTTGGCGTGCTTGATAATGCCGCCAATGTAGTACAGAGCAGTTTCGCTCAGGCCAGCATAGGCATCGCCAGCAAACTGGTTGACGCCATCTTTAGCGAAAGACATGTGAACGTGCATACCAGAACCGTTGTCACCAACAATTGGCTTAGGCATAAAGGTCGCTGTCTTGCCATAGGCGTGAGCAACGTTGTGTACACAGTACTTAAGGATCTGAACCTGGTCAGCTTTAGCAACCAATGTATCAAAGCGAACACCAATCTCACACTGACCAGCAGTGCCTACTTCGTGGTGATGTACTTCGATATCTAGACCCATCTGCTCCATGGCATTACACATGGCAGCACGCAGATCATGCAGGCTATCAACTGGTGGTACTGGGAAGTAACCGCCTTTAACACCAGGGCGGTGGCCCATGTTGCCGTCAGGGAAATCACTGCCTGAAGACCAAGCTGCTTCGTCAGAGTTGATCTTGTAGAAAGCGCCGCTCATGTCGACACCCCATTTGATGTCGTCAAAGACGAAGAACTCAGGCTCTGGACCGAAGAATGCGGTATCGCCAAGGCCAGTAGAGTTCAGGTATTGCTCAGCACGCTCAGCGATGGAGCGTGGATCGCGTTCGTAGCCCTGCATGGTTGTAGGCTCAACGATGCCACAGCGAATAATAATGGTAGGTTCGTCAGTGAAGGGGTCGAGAACAGCAGTGCTGTCGTCTGGCATCAAAATCATGTCTGATTCGTTGATACCCTTCCAGCCAGCGATAGATGATCCGTCGAACATTTTGCCTTCAACGAAAAAGTCGCCGCCGACTTCACCAGTGGGTATAGATACGTGCTGCTCTTTACCTTTGGTATCAGTAAAGCGCATATCAACCCAGCGAGCGCCACTTTCTTTAATAAGATTCAAAGTCTTCTCAGACATGTATTCCTCCAATATGGAATGTGCATTTTAAGTTGTGCTTTCTAATTCGAAGCCTTTCAAAGAATCCCTTCAAAAAATTCTTACAAAACTGCCTGAGCAATTCTCAACAGACTTTTACAGGTTAGGATTCTGCAATAGTCGTGCCAATAGGCCTGTCACTGCGCAGATCAAGCTGTGCTATCCCGAGCCAGCGTCAGACCTACTATACCGATCAACGGTTGGCAGCCAACAACCCACATCACCCAACTGCAGAGCACCGTTATGGTGCAACAAAAAGCCGGACGCACCATTTAGGTGCTTACAATCAAGATTTTATTGATGCCTGTTGCCGAACCGCAGCAGTATAATGCTTTTGAGGGGTTTTTCTGCCATTCTTTCTAGCCTATTCAGCAACAATATCTATTCAGGAACCCAATAATGGCGAGCATTGAGACAATATCCCAGCCACAGGCCCAGGACATTATCCTCGACATCCGTCACCCAGATGAAACTGAGCAGCGGCCATTAATATGGCCGACCAATCAAATCGTCTGCCTGCCATTCTTCCTGATCAAGAAGCAGCTCGACGAACTCGACAGGCAACAGTCCTACCTGCTGTATTGCGAAAAAGGCATTATGAGTCGCCTCCATGCTGACGCGATGCAAAAAAACGGTTTTGCAAAGATTGCCGTTTTTGTTCCCTAGTTTTTTGTCTCCGACACATCCAGAACAAGAAATAAGTAATCAAAACAAAGTTATATGTGTTCTATTTCGCATTATTTGAGTTGATTAGTCGCCATTGTCACTGAGAAGCGACTATATTTAGATCTTAGCCTGAGTTTTGTCCAACCGAAATCAGCCGCAGGATGCAGCCGATGATGAGCACTGAAAATTTGCTCGGGGAATTCAAGGAAGCAGAGCACTCCACTCCCCGCTCGCTCAACGGCTCGATACAGGTCGAGCTGGAAAGGCACGTTTCCAAAAACCTCAGCTCAGGCCTGGTCATCTCAATGATCGGCGCCATTTTCCTGCTTGTTTTGGCAAGTGGTCAAAACCCAGCTGCCTGGAACTGGAACTGGAACTGGAGCGATACCTGGCTAACCGCTGTCGCCCTAGCGAGCCTGACAACCTGGCTCTGGTCCGTGCGCATCAGCCGCGACAGCATACCCAGCAACCGCCAAACACGCGTTCTTATCACCACCTCATCGCTTATTTTTGCTGCCCTATACGGTGCCGCAGCAGTGATTTTTATCACCCCCGACTTTATAGAAAAATCGGTCTTCGCGGCTATCACCCTGATTGCGCTGACCTATGCTTGGCCACTGACTCATGCACTACTGCCTATCTTTCGCCATCTCTTCCTGAGCTTGATTTTTGCACCACTGTTTATTGCGCTGTTGAGCTATCAACCCACTATAAGCCCGGGGTTTTTCGTCCTTGTGGCACTGACTTATTTTATCCTCAATCGCAACCAGCTCAGTCAGCGCCGCGCCTTCAGTTGGGCGACTGGCAATATGATCAAAGCCAATGAGCACTCAGATGTGGTGGTCGCCACCAGTCAAAAGATTACCAGCCTGATTGAGCAAACACCCCTCGGGTTTATTGAATGGAATCAAGAGCGAGAAATAATTGGCTGGAATCCAGCGGCCACGACCATATTTGGTTATGCCAAAGAAGAAGTGCTGGGCCGCACAACAGAGTTTCTATTTGATAAAAAGAAAAGCTTTTTGCTGCAGCAGGTGGAAAACGATCTCTTTCTCTTTGGTAAGGACTTTACAGGCACCGCGGAAAATATCACTCGTGATGGCACCATGATTATCTGCGAGTGGAATGACACGCCACTATTTGATGAAGCGATGAATGTGGTCGGCGCAGCGTCCTTTGTTGAAGATGTCACTGACCGGGTTAATCTCGAAACACGCATCAAACAGCAGGCCTATTTTGATCCCTTAACCGGCCTGCCCAATCGCCATCGCTTGATGGAAGAATTAAATCGCGTTGTCGCTCTGGCACAGCGCAGTCAAAATTACTGCTCGCTACTATTTATTGATCTCGATCACTTTAAAGAGATTAACGATACTCGCGGCCATCACTACGGCGATCTGGCACTGGCTCTATTTGCCCAGCGCCTGCGCAAGGTGATCCGCTCCGAGGAGGCCGTAGCCCGCCTCGGCGGTGACGAATTTGTCGTACTGCTGGAAAATCTCGGCACCGAAGAAGAACCCTCGCGCCTGCAGATCGCGCAGGTGGCAGAAAAAATCATTGATGCTGCGCGCGAGCCGCTGATAATCAAAGATGAAAAATTCCGCATCAGCTGCAGTATAGGCATTGTGCTATTTAACGATGGCAGCTCTGATAGTGAGGCGATTCTGCAGCAAGCAGATAAAGCGCTCTACACCATCAAGCGAGAAGGCAAATCGAACTATTATTTCCACAACCAGAAACTGCCCTCCGAGATGCAAACTCAGGCGATCCTGCTGGAACAGCTCCGCGACAAAACCAACAATCAATCGTTTTTGCCCTATTACCAACCTATTCTGGATACCAAGACCAATCTGATAAGCGGTTTGCAAATATTTTTGCGCTGGAAAAATCCGGACAATGAATTGATCGCCGCCAATGAAATTATCGCGCTGCTCGAGTCCGGCTCGATGATCGTGGATATTTCTCTAACACTCCTCGATCAGATCTTTAATCAGGTCGATCTTTGGCGTAATCAGGATTTATGGCGCGAGGATCAGCAGATCTACTTCACCCTCAGTTTGCGCGAACTGGAGCACCCGTCGTTTACTCTGAGCGTTGAAGCACTGTTGGCCAAATACTCCATCAAAGCAGATACGCTGGTGTTTACAGTTCACACAGAAACCCTGCCGAAAATACATAACCCTCTAACCCTGCAACTGAACAGCCTCAGGGCCCTGGGTATTCGCTTTGTTGTCGACAACGTCGGCTATCAGACTCTGCCGATTCAGAAGTTGCGGGAATTCGACGTGGATACGATTCGCATCTCCCATAAGTTAATGGCCGAGTGTCCCTACATGGAAAGTTCTTGGAATTTGGTTAAAGGACTGGTCGAGCTGACCAAATCCGTGGGCTTAAAGTGCATCGCCCCCTGCGTTGAAGAGGCCGAAATACATCATCTTTTACTCGATACAGGTTGCCTGTTATTGCAGGGAAACCTGATCGCACCCCCTTCACCAGCCACCGCAATCACCAGAATGTTGATCGAACGCAACAGTATCAGCAGCGAAGAATCTACCGCCTAGTGAAATGATCCGTAGCAGTTTCTGTCAATTAGCCTATAATCGCGCCTTTTTGCGCCTACTGGTATCTCTCATGTCCATCGAAAACCTGCGGAACATTGCAATCATTGCCCACGTTGACCACGGTAA
>CAWLBR010000030.1:0-18981 GCA_963855085.1 Gammaproteobacteria bacterium | reverse complement strand
CTCATTCTGGCACTGGAAGACAGCCCCTCCAGCACCAATTCCAACTTGGTTAAGACCGACGAACTAGTCTGGGTCGCCAGCGTGGATAAGCCCATACTCAAGACTGATGTGGTGCCGCTAATTGTTGCCGCTCAGGGCTGTATCTATAGAAATCGCGCTATCCAAACGCTGGATCAGGGCAACCAGCCCTGGCAGGTTGTCTACACTATTCCCGATCTAACCGGCATTCAATACGCGATTCAGGAGGGATTGGGTGTCACTGTGCTGGCCAAGAGTACGGTGCCGGAAAATCTCAAAATACTCGCCCCCTCTGCGCGCTTTCCAGAACTTGGTGAGGTGGGTATCAGTTTGATTAGTTCAGCCAGCAATAGAAAAAATGAAGCTGTGCATCTGCTGATTGAGTTTTTACAGACTAGCCTAGCCTAGCCTAAGGCTCGAATGAGCCAGGTAGAATGAGCTGGTTAAAATACGCTAGTTAGAATAGCCTAACTAGATCTCTTCCACCGGGCAGGCAACAATTGAAAACTGCTCCGTCTCATCTGTCAAAAGTGCGGCAATGGCGGTTAGCTGATTAGACTGATCGCAGAACAACACGTAACGGAAATAGCCTGCATTCTGAGATTCATTGCTATTACCATTGCCTTGAAAATAAAGATTAAAAGACAGGGCATCCGCAAGGGTATCCAAAACACTTGCACCCAGAGCAGAGGCCTGAGCCTGATTGTAATCAAGACTGTCTAATACCGCACTGCCAAGGTCGCAATCGGCTAATGTAATAGTCGCCTCGAACACCTGCAGCGCAATCTTTAATGACTCAAATTCATAGTCGACAAAAATCTCATCTGCCTCGAGACTACCGGACAGAGCACAGCGACTATTCTTATTTTCAAAGCCCACATCAGCCGGCGTCATTGCGCTCAAAACACCCTCAGCAGTTACCTTGACCAGGGAAATTCCAGAAGCGATATCGGAATACTCCACATAGATGCCAGGCTCTATGGCGCCAAAGTTAAACACCTCGGCTTGAGTTTGAAATAGAAACAGGCCGTCACCAAGAGCATCCCCAAGGCCATCCACGAAAGAAAAGTCGATCAATGTAATACTACTGTCTTCAACCACAGTCCCAGAGACGGACAGAGACGAGCGGCTTAACTCAGCATCGACACAACTTAGATCGCCGGAGACAGCGTCGCCGACAATAGCCAGCTCGCCATTACAGATAGCATTAACCTCACCAAGAGCAGTGGCCCTGGTAATACTGGTGCGACCATTGCGCGAGATAACCATCAGCAGCTCTTCGTTGCTCGACGGCAAATCCATAAGCCAGTGGCCGGCAACAAATGCGTTACTGGTGAAGCTAAAGTCTTTCGTGGTGGATCCACCGGCGTCGTCTTGTGCAGTGATTATCAGATCGTAGACCCCTGGGGTAGTAGCCACGCCCTGAATCAAACCGGTGGTTGAGTCTATCTCTAAGCCTGAATTATCAGCGGCGAGCTGAAATGAAACACCTGTGCTGCTCAGCCCGTCGGCTGTGGCACTGAGGGTCCAGTTAATTTGGTCTGACCAGACTTCAGTCGGCCCTACTAGAGTGACTGTGCCAAAATCTCTATCTGAGTCGTCATTTGAATCAGAGCCGTTACCAGCAGCTGAAGAGCCACCGCCACCACCGCAAGAAACTAGCAGCAGGGCTGAGGATATTAATAAGATTCGAGCAATCATAGATAGCCATCTGTTTCACAATAACACTGATATTTAAGGCTGTTTTTAAATCTAGAGTTAAAAACAGCCACCGATAAATTAACGAACGGCAATCCCTGCTGTTGTATCAAAATGACTTTTCTAAAATAAAACGGCTCAAATTACCTTATTTGAATACGCCGTTGTCGCGCAAAAAGGCGCCAACATCAAAATCTGCGGCAAATTGCTCGCCTAACCTAGTGGGGTCAACCGCGCTATCAAATGCGTCTCTTAATGGCTGATGATCCATCAGGTCGATAATATTTTCATCCGCACCCTGTAGCTGTAATCTCGGGTTGCCGAGGGTCGCCACGGCTTTAAATGTTGCGTACCAGATCTCCCAAGACTGTTCCTCTGAGCTTTTGCTCACGGGGCTTGTAATCGACGGGCTAGCAGCTGGACTAATACCTGGACTGAAAGAGGACCCAGCCGAAGGATTAACCGGAGGCTCACCGGAAAGCCGAGCGGCGAGGGCCGCAGAAAACTTAGCCGGTGGCTCATCGGCAAACTTGCCTGAGAATGCAGGAGAAAACGTATCAGCGGGATCGGCGGCGACGTTGCCAGAGGACTCTGAGGACCACTTGGCGGATACCTTAGCGGAAAGCTTCGCCAAAGAATCAGCCTCAGATACAAGCTCAGCTCTCGGCTCAGCTCTCGGCTCAGTTCTCGTCTCAGTTCTCGACTCGACTTTGGGCTCAACTGGATTACCAGTCCGCTTTTGCGTACGTTTTTTAAACAAACTCATATTATTAGCCCATTAATCACGTAGCAGTGGCTTCCAATAAAGGACACCGAACAACGTGACCCAAACAAAATTCATCAAACCTGAGAGACCGCGGCTTTGCAGTTTTTTGCGCATGACGACAAACTCAATCAGGTGCACAATCAGCATCGCCAGACCGATCAACATAATCCACTGATCAGCGGCGCCTGCAAATGGCATAAAGATATTAATAATGAAGACCAGCCAGAAACCCAGCAATAGAAGCTTATTAAAGGCGATAAATTTATTCATAGTCCGATTTTCTCGTTGTTATTATTAGATGCGAACAGACTGCGACGATTTGTCACTGCATAGATAGGTAGAATAATCTCAGACCTAGTCGAACTATGCAAACTCTAAGGCTGCCACAAGGCTCCACTTAGCCCCTTCAAGCCGCTAACAAGTCTCTCCCAAGCCACTAACAAGTCTCTCCCAATCTATAGTCGCCCACTATTGATAATACTCAGTGGCACTCAAATAGCGGTGCTAGACTAGTGTTTATGACATGGAAAGCATTTACTTACCCCTCGCCAAAGTTGCAGGAGCTCTATCGGCTGGCACTCTGTATATGTGGCGTAACCATATTACTCGGAGCCTGGCGTGATATTGGCTATCACTCGGGACTTTTGGCCGTACTGCCGGCGTTGTTTATTTATCAGTTTGGCAGCTACCTAACCACTCAACCAGCGCTCTCGACACTAAATCGCCAGAGGTTATCTCTGGCTATGGAATTTAGCGACGGTGTTATTACCGGTTTGTTAATCGCCCTGGCAGCATTTGAGCCGATCATCACCCTGGCACTGGGGGCCGCCTTTTTGGTCACCATAGTCGGCGCAATGAAACCAACTGCCCCGCTAGATCTATTCGGTTTGTTTCTCGGCGCCCTGCTCGGCTTTTGGCTGCTGCCCTTTTCGGTTGCGGTGTCCACACCGGTGCAGTTATTAGTCACTTGCACAGGCTTTGCCTACTGTCTGTTCAACGTCAATATGGCTCGGCAGACCCATTTTATGCTCGCTGAGCAGCATGAATCTGTACTCAGACAAAATGATTGGCTGACTCTGCGCACCTTTCATCTATCGAAATATCTCTCCCCGGCACTGCGCAAAGCCATACTCACGGGCAAGGATGTTAAAGCCGGCACTCAAGAGAAAACACTGACTGTGTTTTTCTCAGATATGGAGGGCTTTACGAAACTGGCTGAAGAGCTGGATCCGGAACAGCTCACCTCACTGCTGAATACCTATTTAACCGAGATGTCGGAGATCGCCTTTCGCTTTGGCGGCACCGTGGACAAAGTCATAGGCGACGCCATTATGGTATTTTTTGGTGATCCGGAAAGTCGTGGTGTGCGCGCTGATGCAGTGAGCTGTGTCTCTATGGCCGTGGCCATGCAGCAGGCAATGAAAGAGTTGCAATCGCGCTGGCGCGCTGAGGGCATTGCCAATCCACCAGCCCTGCGTATGGGCATCAATAGTGGGGTCTGCAAGGTGGGTAATTTTGGCACCGAAAATCGCCTCGACTATACCCTGCTAGGTCGTACTGTAAACCTTGCCAGCCGACTTGAATCCGCCGCGGCGAGCAATGAAATTCTGATATCCAAAGACACCTATGTGCTGATTGCAGACGCGGTTGACTGCACCGATAAAGGGCAGATCAGCGTCAAGGGTTTCGCCGCCCCAGTGAATGTTTTCAGCGTCACCGACCTGCATAAAAATATTGCCATCAAACAGGCAGTTGAAGATCGAGCACTAGCCAGAAACGCTCAAATTCAAAAATTACCCCAAGAACTCACTTTAATAAAGTCTCGCAAGCAATTGATTTAAATAATTAATTATTGCCTTACTTGACGATGACTTGGTGGGAATGGGTAGCGGCTGCTGCGAAACGGATTGATATCCAAACCACCGCGACGCATATAGCGGGCGTAGACATCGAGCTGCGCTGGCTGGCAACGCTGCATAATATCAGCGTAGATTTTCTCCACACATTGCTCGTGAAAATCCTGATGCTGACGAAATGACACCAGGTATTTGAGCAGTCCAGCGCGGTCAATCTGCGCCCCCTGATAGCTGATATAAACCGACGCCCAATCCGGCTGATCGGTCACCGGACAGTTGGTTCTCAGGAGATGGGAATACAATGTTTCAGTAACGGTTTCACCCTTCTCCCCAGCCTTATCTAAGGCCAGAAAGTCTGGATTTGGCGTGTAGCAATCAATGGCAATATGCTGCTGATCGAGACAGTGCCCCTGAGGCTCAGTCACAGGACGAAAGCCGTTGTACTCCGCCAGCTGATAAAAAACAATCTCAACATCGCCTTGAGCGGCAGCCGATAAATCTGCTGTCATGCACTCTTGCACTGCCTGCTGGGACTCAAACTGGCTCTGGTTAAAGGAGTTCAGATAGAGTTTAAAGGACTTCGACTCAATAATATTAACGCTAGTACAGGGTACCAAAAACTCAACAATGGCCACCTGGGGCATGCCATGGGTATTTAGCCAAGAGACCTCAAAGCCAGTCCACAGATCAACGCCAATAAAGTCAGGCAAAGGACCACCGACGGTTTCCAGTTGCTCACGGGCGGTAGCACGGGGAATCGGGTCCAGCAGTGAAGGGTTATAGCTGGTGCTGTAAACCGTGTCCTTGCCCAGTTCGGTATTCGAATAGTCCGCCATTAGCTGCGCAACCTCGAGCCCTTGTCCAGCAGATTCAGCGCCACGGCAAACAGCAGCACGCAGAACAGCGTAACCATAGTAAAGGCCCAGACAATATTGATATCACTAATACCTGCAATGCCATAGCGGAAGGCATTGACCATATAGAGTATCGGGTTGATCTGCGACACGCCGCCCCAGAAATCGCCGAGCATATCGATGGAGTAAAACACGCCACCCAGATAGATCAGCGGCGTCAGCACAAAGGTTGGGATAATCGAAATATCATCAAAATTACGGGCAAAGATGGCATTGATTAGTCCGGCCAGAGAAAACATCAGCGACGTCATCAGCACAATGGCAATAGTCACCGGCAGGCTGTGAATGCTAAAGTCAGCGAAATACAGTGACAAAATCGTAACAATGAAGCCCACACCCAGACCGCGACTCATGCCGCCAACCACATAACCGGTCAAAATAATCCAGCTGGGTACAGGTGAGACCAGCAACTCTTCAATATTGCGCTGGAACTTGGAGCCAAAGAATGAGGACACCACATTGGAATAAGAGTTGGTGATCACCGACATCATAATCAGGCCGGGCGCGACAAACTGTATATAAGGCAGGCCAGACATCTCACCAATGCGCGAGCCGATCAGGGTGCCGAAGATCACAAAGTAGAGCACGATGGTGATCACTGGGGGCAACAGAGTCTGGGGCCAGATGCGTAAAAAGCGCTGAATCTCGCGGCGCACTATGGTGATAAAGGCAATCCATTTTTGCTGGCTAGTCATGGCTCTCTCCTATCAGATTTTTCTCAACCATTGTGAAGAACAGCTCTTCCAGTCGATTGGTTTTATTGCGCATACTCAGCACATCGATACCCTGCCTGCTCAACACCTGAAACAGATTGTTAATCGACTGTGACTTCTCCACTTCCACTTCTAGAGTGTTGGGCTCAACCAGCGTCAGGGGATAGCCCTCAATCTCTGGGCACTCATTTAAGGGCTCGCGGATATCGAGAACAAACAATTCTTTGTTCAACTGCGCCAACAGCTCACGAATACTGGTATTTTTCACAATCTTGCCATGGTCGATAATCGCCACATTGCGACACAGACTCTCAGCTTCTTCCAGATAGTGGGTGGTCAGAATAATGGTTGTACCACTGGCGTTGATCTCACGGAGAAACTCCCACATGGAACGTCGCAGCTCGATATCCACACCGGCGGTGGGTTCATCGAGAACCAGTAACTTGGGTTCATGGATCAGTGCTCGGGCGATCATCAAACGGCGCTTCATACCGCCGGACAGGGTTCGCGATGGCACATGGCTCTTATCCCAGAGGCCCAGCTGACGGAGATATTTCTCGGCGCGGACTATGGCCACATCACGGGGAATACCAAAATAGCCGGCCTGATGAATCAGAATATCTATAGGCTTTTCAAACTGGTTAAAATTAAATTCTTGGGGGACCACACCTACCAGCTGCTTGGCCTGGGAGAAGTCTTTATCGATATCGTGACCGAAGATGCTCACCTTGCCACCGGTTTTCAGTACCAGAGAACAGATAATACCAATGGTGGTGGACTTGCCCGCGCCATTGGGTCCGAGCAGAGCAAAGAAATCCCCTGGTTGCACGGTGAGCGAGATATCCTTTAGTGCTTGAAAGCCGCCCTCATAGGTCTTGCTCAGCTGCTCAATTGCTAGTGCTGGTTGCATAGTTGTTCCCGATTGTAGGTTTAAGGTGTCGATTATGGGTGTCGATTATAGGTGTCGATTGAGGTGCTAATTAAGAGTGCCGATTTGAGCGGCCAACTTAAGCCGCTAATTTGATACGCTGTCGATGCACTTTTGATTCGCTATTGTAGCTTCGCAAAGCCAATAAGTCTGGCTTTGAATAATCTGCCTAAATAAATTTTCAATCAGCCAAGATTAATTATCTAGTTCGACAACTCTATTGCCGTCATAATAGAGGTCTTCATAGAGAAACTTTAAACCACTATGCCGAAAAAATTTATCCGCCGCGTATTGCCCGACTTCACCACCGTACTGAAGCATAAATCAATGCGCTGGACTGTGCCGCTAATACGCGACCCCAATATCTTGCACCTCAACCGCGAGTCAGTCTCGCTGGCGGTGTTTATAGGGATTCTGGTGGCCTTTCTACCACTGCCGGGGCAAACCTTTATCGCCGCTGGCCTAGCTCTATGGTGGGGTGCCAATCTACCCCTATCAATCCTCTGCATCTGGATCAGCAACCCGGTCACCATAGCGCCGATATTCTTCCTAACCTATCGTGTCGGCGCAGCTGTGCTTGGCAGTGCCCCACTTGATTTCAGTATCTCCCTAACCTGGGAATGGTTTTCGACCATGGGATCTCAGATCATGTTGCCACTGATGGTGGGCAGTCTTTTGTGTGGCTTCGCCGCGGCAGCCGCTGGCTACTTACTGATTAATTTTCTCTGGCGCTGGAAAGTCATACGCAACTGGGAAAAGCGCAAGCTGGCGCGCCAGCAAAAGTAAACCAAATAAGCTCCATTACTCGTAGCGCAACTCGTCTGCGGGCACCATCCGACTGGCACGCAGCGCCGGATAGAGAGTCGCCAGCAGATTTAACAACACCGCCGCCAAAGAAACCTTGAGCACATCAGACCAGCGCAGATCCACAGGGATATAATCAATCGGATAGACCTCAGTATTCAAAAAGGTCACGCCAAACAGCGATTCCAACCAAAGCACCAAATCCGCTACCCAGAGACAGCCAAGCACACCCAGCAACACACCAATCAAAATACCAAACAAGCCAATCAAGACACCCTGAGTCAAAAACAGCTGCAGGATTTCCCTGCGGGTCAGGCCTAGGGTCTGGAGAATGGCAATATCTCTGCGCTTATCCATCACTGACATCATCAGCATGGAAATCACATTAAAGGCAGCAATAGCAATAATCATAAAGATCAGCAGCACGACCATATTCCGCGACAGCTGAATCGCCTGATAGAGATTGCCGTGAGTCTGAAACCAATCCCTGAAACCATAGCCAAAGGGCAACCCCTCAAGCATCTGATAGCCCAGCCGACGGGCATTAAATTGATCGTCGATCTGCACCCGAAAACCATTAACCAATCCGGCTATACCGGCCACATCAGCAACAACCGGCAAAGCACCAATGGCCAATAGCTGATCAATTTCCGTGTGAGTGGCAAAAACCCCAGCCAAGGTAAAGGCCTCAGCCACTGTAGGCCCTTCAGCCGAAGGCACAATTAAAGTTAAACGCTGACCCAGCTGGATATTTAAACTCTCGGCTAAGACCTCAGAGAGCAGCAGCTGATTGCCCTCAGGCAGACTGACACCGGCTTCATCAAGTACCGTCTGTAACCCAGCAGGCACCGCACTGGCCTCGAGGCCGAGTAATTGAATCGGCCTGCTGGTCTGGCGAAAATGCACCAGCCCATTGACCTCAGCGTAGGGCGTCACCTCAGTGACCGAAGGCTGACGTGCTATAAGTCCAGCATCGCTGCGCCAGTCAGCAACCCCCTGCTGATGAATAATTTGCACATGAGGCACCACCGAGAGAATGCGCTCGCGCAACTCCCGATCAAAGCCGTTCATGACCGACAGCACAATAATTAACAGACCCACGCCCAGCACCAGACCGCTAATCGCCAACAGGGAAATAAACGACACCAGACGATTGTCGCCTCCTCCAGCAGAAAAGTAACGCAGCCCAATAAATAACGGCAGTGGCTTATACAACCGCAGTCTCCAATTCCACCAGCTGACCATCGATCAGATTCACCTGACGATCCATACGCGCAGCAATAGCCGGGTCATGGGTGACCACCACAAAAGAGATATTCAAGGTTTGGTTAAGCGTTAACAGCAGATCCAAAATCACCCCAGCAGTACCAGGATCGAGATTGCCAGTTGGCTCATCCATCAACACTACAGAGGGCGAAGTCACCAAAGCCCGGGCAATAGCCACACGCTGACGCTCACCGCCGGACAGTTCCGATGGCTTATGTTTTAGACGATCACCGAGGCCCACCTTGCCGAGCAACTCCTCAGCACGCTGTTGTGCCTCAGCGACCGACGCCCCGCCAATCAGGCACGGCAGAGCAACATTTTCCAGCGCACTGAACTCACCCAGCAGATGATGAAACTGATAGACAAAACCCACATGCTGATTGCGCCACTTGGCCCGAGCCGAAACCCCCAGCCCCTGCCAATCTGCACCGCAGACCGACACCGTGCCAGCAGTAGGATCATCCAAACCACCAAGCAAATTCAATAAGGTCGTTTTACCTGAGCCAGAGACACCCACCACCGCGAGCTTTTCACCCGCCTTAACCGCCACATTAGTATCCCGCAGCACCGGCAACAGGCTATCGCCCTGCTGGTAGTCACGACCAACGCCCTTGGCCTCTAATACATAAGAAGAGCCCTCAGCGAATGAAGAGCCCTCAGCGAATGAAGAGCCCTCAGCGGCAGAAGGACCTTTGAGTCCTTTGTTAGGAAGCGAGCCCTCAGCGGCAGAAGCCCCTTCTGGGGCTTCGTTAAAAGGAATGTCAGTGGTCATAGCGCAACGCCTCCGCAGGCAATACTTTGCCCGCTCGCCAAGCGGGATAGAGTGTGGCGAGAAAACTGATAACCAATGCGCCGCCGACAACCATAGCCACATCACTGACTATAATTTCCGAGGGCAAAGCACTGATTAAATAAATAGAAGGATCAAAAATATAACTGCCACTGAGCGCTTCCAGCCCAGCCACAATATCGCCGACAAAATACGCCAGCAGACAACCCAACAGCGTGCCAGCCAAAATACCCAAACTGCCCACCGCCAGACCCTGAATCACAAAGATCTTCATCACCGTCGCCGAGGTTGCACCCAGCGTACGGATCACCGCAATATCCTTGCGCTTATCCGAGACCATCAACACCAGACTGGCAACAATATTAAACGCCGCCACCGCAATAATCACCGACAGCAGCAGACTCACAATCACCTTCTCCATGCGCATCGCCTGAAACAGCGTGCCCATATTGTCACTCCAGGTACGCCAGTTAAGATCGCCCTTGAGACTGTCACCTAAAAAGTTCTTATCGCCCTGAGCGCTGAGCCAATTATCTGCCACAAAGGCATCCGACAGCTCAAGCTGAACCCCCTGAAAACGATCACCCAAACGCAACAGCTTCTGACCATCGCGATAATGAATAAACACCACCGAAGCATCTACCTGGGCACCCACCTGAAAAATACCGGTCACAGTCACCCGCTTAATCCGCGGAAACACCCCAGCCGGGGTCACCGTCACCGAAGGCAGTGTCAGCTGCAAGCGATCGCCAACAAAAAGATCCAACTTGCGCGCCACCTGACTACCAACCACCACGCCAAACTCACCAGCCTGTAACTGACCCACATAACCACTGATCATATTTTCAGCCAGCTTCTCCCCAGTGCGCGACTCCGGATCTATACCCTGCAACACCAAGCCCGTTTGATTACCCCTGCTAGAGCCCATCACAAAGCTCTGCAACATAGGTACCACCGAAAGCACCTGCACCGGAGCATCTTCGCCGCCCGCCTTTAACTCAGTTTCAAGCTGATTAATCTGCGTCATATTCAGCCCCTGAGGACTGGTAACAGTGACATGAGGCACTACTCTTAATAGACGCATCTTGATCTCGCGATCGAAGCCATTCATCACCGACAGCACCACAATCAGCGCCGTCACACCCAGGGCCATAGCCGCCAGAGAAAACAGCGAAATAAACGACACAAAGCTATCGCGTCGCTTGCTGCGCATATAGCGCAAGCCAATAAATAGAGGGAGGTTGGTTAACATGCAGGGATTAAACCCGAAAGCCGCAGGACACACAAGATTGCGAGGCCGGATGGGCCGAGATTAAGCGGTATTACTGAGGAATTACGGCTGCTCGCCCATTACAAACTAGACATTGGCGACCAGTGATAAGGCCAGGGCAAGCATAATAATCCCGACCAAAAACTCGAAGACCTTCCAAGCTTTAGGATTCTCAAACACCGGCGCCAATACTCTCGCGCCATAGCCAAGACTAAAGAAAAACACAAAAGACGCGATCACTGCACCCAGAGCAAATTGAAACTGCTGAGGATGGTATTGGGTTGAGACCGAACCCAAAAGAATCACAGTATCCAAATAGACATGGGGATTTAACCAGGTAAATGCCAGACAGATGGCGATGGTTTTAAACAGCGAATTCTCTGTTTCCGCTTCGGCTTCGAGGGCATGGGATTGGGTAAAGGCCGACTTAAAACTCATTAGAGCGTAAATCGTTAAAAATGCTGCGCCACCGTATCGGGCGAAAATCTCTATAGTAGGAAACTGTTTCACCACCGTGCCAAAGCCAGCCACGCCGAGAGAAATCAGAATCCCATCGGATACAGCACAGACCAGGCAGACAATAAAAACATGGCGCTTTTTAAGCCCCTGCTTGAGCACAAAGGCATTTTGCGAGCCAATGGCCAGAATTAGGGAAAGTCCTAGGGAGAATCCTGCAATGTAAGTCGACAATTTATACTGCCTTATTTGGCTTGAGGCTGAGCTTAATCGTTAAGCCGGAGATTTATTATTAAACAGGGATTAAACCTCAAAGTGGTAGGAGGCACAACATGGCTTTGCTTTGGGAGGGGAACCACGGAAGAATCTCAGGCTGGCGGCTTGGAATCCTTTAGTGGCAGTGATGTTGAAGCTGCAGCTAAATCTTCGGTGTGGGTCTTATTGACTGGACTACTGGTTATAAAATAAGCGATACGGCCTCAATTATACAACATCTTAACCCCGACCATTTTACGACCTACCGTAAAATGGTCTTGACTATATTACGATATATCGTAATATAGTCGGCATGAAAAGAACCTATGAACAGCTAATTCAGCATCATTTCGCCGACCATACACAAATGGCCCTACTGACTGGCCCCCGGCAAGTCGGTAAAACTACAACGTCCCGGTCTATTCAATCTAAGAATAATACCTACTACTTCAACTGGGATGATATTGAAGATCGTGAGCGAATACTCCAAGGCGGACAAACTATTGCCGCCTATATTGATATTGACAGACTGAGAGATAAGCTGCCGCTGCTTATCTTTGATGAAATACACAAATACAGCCAGTGGAAATCGTTTATAAAAGGCTTTTATGACCGTTACCACACACAGTGCCGCATATTGGTTACAGGAAGCGCTAGGCTAGATGTGTTTAAAAAAGGCGGAGACAGCCTGATGGGCCGGTATTTTTATTATCGCCTTCACCCGCTTTCAGTTAACGAATTACTAAACCGCGCCCCCTCGGATACAGACATACAGAAACCCTTAAAAATTGCCGATACAAAATTCCTTAACCTGCTTAACTGGGGGGGATTCCCCGAACCCTACCTTAAACAAGAGCAGCGTTTTTATAATCGCTGGACCCGCCTACGAAAGCAGCAACTATTACGAGAAGATATTCGCGAACTCAGTAATATTCAAGAGTTAGGGAAATTAGAACTACTGGCAACCCTACTACAACATCAGACCGGAGAGCTCACCAGCTACTCGACTCTAGCCAAAAAAACCAGAGTGTCTGTCGACACTATCCGCCGCTGGATAGTAACCTTGGAATCTCTTTACTACTGCTTTTCTATTAGACCTTGGACTAAAAACATCACCCGTTCATTGCTCAAAGAGCCCAAATACTATCTATGGGACTGGTCACAATGCACCGATAAAGGCGCACGCAATGAAAACTTTATCGCTTCACATTTGCTTAAGGCCGTGCATTACTGGACCGACCAAGGTCTGGGCGAGTATGAACTCTACTTCCTGCGCGATAAAGATAAACGTGAAGTTGACTTTCTTGTGAGTAAAAACCAAAAACCTTGGTTTATGGTAGAAGTAAAGTCATCGATCAAAGAAAAGCTGTCACCAACTCTCGCCGTCTTTCAAAAACAACTTTCATTAAAACATGTATTTCAAGTTGCAATGGATGGCGACTACGTAGACCAAGATATCTTCACGTTAGACAAGCCGACGATTGTGCCAGCAAAGACGTTTTTGTCTCAATTGGTTTAAGCTAGAAATATCCATCAATGTTGTACAGGTCAAGTCATCGATCGCGTGCCGAGAAGGCAAGTCCGTCAGCGGATGTAAAGCGTTCGAGCCAAGTGGGTTCCCGTTCATGCGCGTTCTCCTTAAAGCCTGTATTTTTCCTTAGAAAAGACGCCTTTAAATCCAGAATAAGCGCATTTACAGGGCGTTATCATGTATATTTCAATCACTTACGCCGGTCCGACCCCGTTCAGCCCCAACAGTCTACTTAAACTCAATAGCTATCTATCGCTTTGAAATAATCAGATTTCCAGAAATCTTTAACCGATCTCTCTACTTGATCTTCAATAGTTTTAGAAATCACGTATTGATCAAGCGACACTAAATCGTCATAGCTTTCCCCCTCGGTCTTGACTTGAAAATATGCCCAGTAAACAGCATCTAATGTATGAAAGCATGACACATCTATAAAATCTAGAAGCTCACTACTTGGCTGAAACCATTCACCATGTTCGCGACAAGATTCGAATTTTTTATGCAACCTATCTTCAAAGAAGGTAGGTTCAAAAGTTCCCCCAAGGAAATCAAGCCTGTCAGGTGAAAGTGCTTGAATCCGGCTTAGCCGGCTTTCAATTGATACATTCGTCTTTCCAATTTTAATTAATCGAGTTTTTCCCCTTGAATGAAATAGATTAGACTGCCTCTAAATTTTACATTTGCCATTCAAAGCACTCCGATAAGAGCATGATTACGCGCATTATGCCTGGTTTGGAGCGCAGCAGAACAATTGTCCAACAGCAACGCCGTGTTAGCCATGAAAATCATACATACTGCGAATTTTTGAAGCCAGGGATTCACTAATGGAAAACCCCTCAGAATTAATATGATTTAACGCCATAAAGGGTTTACCACTTCTACCGGTAGGCAACCCAAGTTCTTCTTCAATATCGTTTATCAAAACAATTGCAGCGCCAATATCACGGTCTATTTCATCTTCAATTTTCTGTGTAGATATCTTGGCTGATGCAATGGCATCTCCGCCTTTATCCGGATGATGGTCATAATCATAGACAGCCACATAAGGTATCAAGAACTTATTCATCAGCTTGATATATAGAGGGATATTATCTTTTGAACCACAGTCTATTAGAGTGTATTCATATTTGAAAACACCCATTTCTTTAGCTAGTAAAGGAATTACTGTTTTTTCAGTAGCCCCCTCTAACAATACAACTTTACTCGCAAAAAATAGCTCTCCGCGATCGGGGTTGATCCAATAAGAAAGATTGAAATCTTTCTTGAAATCTCCTTCAAATAACTCCTCTATGCATTGCTTTACTTTGGTCTCGTCTGAATCACTTTCCTTCGTAGCGATATATATCGATTTATATCTCTCTACATCGATAAGACCGCTTGAATGTGTACATAGTATAACTTGGCTACCTGTTTCAGATAGGCCAACAAAAGAGTCAAAGAGAGATCTTTGAGCTTGAGGATGAAGATAAAGCTCGGGTTCTTCAAAAATAAAGTATCTGGAGTTCGACACCTTACGACCTACACCGTTTTCCTGATCTTCGTCTTCTGCCGCAACCATTGCTCTTTTTGCAACTACTTGAATAAGGGCGACCGTCAATGCCCGCTGCAAACCATGTCCCTTTCTTTTAATATCAGTTCTTACTCCATCATTAACCCAAACTTGTGTATTTGCTTTAAAGACGCTCTCGATATCTGGTGGGCTAACTTCGATATCTATTTCCGCACCCCAAGAGACCAACTCTTCAGTTAGTTCCTCTTCAAAATCCATTAATTGT
Organism: Gammaproteobacteria bacterium; assembly: GCA_963855085.1. Classification (GTDB taxonomy): domain Bacteria; phylum Pseudomonadota; class Gammaproteobacteria; order Pseudomonadales; family Porticoccaceae; genus HTCC2207. Next base: position 3,941 of record CAWLBR010000030.1, on the reverse strand, counting down.
TGGGGACGATCTAGGTTCTCCTTACCATCTACATCATTTTTATTAAGTGTCGAGAAAAGTTTCCCAAGTTTTTCTTTTGTTTCTTTCCAGTCATTATTATCCTCTGACATTGCCTCAACAACATCAGCATACATTTTCCCAAAAACACTTGATTCTTTTGAAGTGAAATCGTCAGAAGCTTCTTTAACAGCGGGAATAAAATAGACCTCGCCAAATATACCCTTGGCTACTGACTTAAGGCCCAAAAAATTTGTTGTTTCTACTTCAAAGCTAAACTCTACCCCTTCTCTATTTTTTTCGATAAAAGAAATTTGGGCATCAATTATATTTTGCTTTGTTAGTCTCCCAGATTCGGGAATAAATGGATGAAATGGCAAACTATTGGCCAACTCTCTTTTTGTATATGCAGATGCATTTTCCTCTTGAAGCCAGTCTTCAGCGGGGTTTTCAATGTAACCACGATATTCAAAGCTTCCTCCTAAGAATGCGGATTTTCGGACTACAATCTTATTCTCAGAAGTGAGATATTTTTTAAATGTTATTTTATCTGCGGCATCTAGATTTCCAAATTGAAGCTCCACAAAAAGTTCCGTAGAGCCATGATGGAAATCAAGATCATGGTGCTTTACTTCACCAAAGAAGAACAAAACTGATGATAACAGATTTGATTTACCATGATTATTCTGGCCGATTATCACCATCAAATCTTGAGCTTGAAGCTCTTGATATTTTATTGATCTCCAGTTCTTTATTATAATTTTTTCAATTTTCACGATTCATCCTTGTAGGGAGGCTAATAGGCTATTTATTGTCGGGACGTCCTTGCAATATGTTATTAGGAGTATTTTTATTTTTAACTGATTGATTCATATATGAAAAAATACTCAAACCAAAGTGCCTGAGTTTATTATCAGGGCACTTTTTCGAGGGCTGTCGATGATTTATAGAAATAGGCTGGGATACTGTTTTGTAACACAGTATTTTGAAAAGGGTGTTTCGCAATGTCGTCATCACCATTCCTTTGGTCTAAACGCAAATATATGACTCGTTAATCATTAACGATGAGTAGAACAATAAATTAATACTTATACCGTATCAACGCTTTTATACGTATTTTTACGTATTTTATATCAAGAACAATCCCGACCGAGGGATCTATTCGTTGGGTTTACTGGGGGTCTGAGTGGGCTGACAGTAGATCTCTCACATAGGTTCGAGATGACAGGCTTTTTATCGAGCGGAGCCGAAGGATCTCCTGCAAACCCACTGTGACTAATTGATAACCTAAAGACGCTAACAGCAGCTTTATTCGGTTGCTGGTTAAAAAATAAGCGATACGGCCCTAATTAAAATGGGCGGAGTTAAACCTACGCACGGTGGCAGGCTCTGCTTTGGCCTACAATTAAGGAAGTTGAACCCGCAGCAATTTATAACAAAGGAATGTTGGCTATGAAAAACCTGATATTGGCTCTGGCGATTACTACTCTAAGCACCACTTTGAGCAGCACTCTTGCCGCAGAGCAGATTACCTTACCAATCGGCGAGCAAACCCGTCAGTCAGACCTGCAGTTGCCGGAAAGAGGCATGCACAAAAACACTGTGTTAGACGACTTTGGTGACCCTCAGGAGATGACTTCAGCAGTGGGCGAGCCTCCGATCAGTCAGTGGCGTTACGATGGCTATGTGGTGTATTTCGAGGGTAACTGGGTGATTCAAGCGGTGGTTAAACACCCACCGCAGGATAGCTAGCATTAGGTTAGAACTTAGCGCTGTTTGGCGTCAAAGCGTCGGTGTTCACGACTGACGCGGTTGAGTCCGTTCATTGAGGCAATACGATAGGCTTCGGCCATGGTCGGGTAGTTGAAGGTGGTGCGGACGAAGTACTTGATACTGTTGGCCTCCCCTTCCTGATTCATAATCGCCTGCCCAATATGAATAATCTCTGCGGCTTCTGCGCCAAAACAGTGAATCCCCAATATCTGTAATGTGTCTTGGTGGAAGAGTATTTTTAACATGCCCACTTCTTCGCCGGAAATATGCGCTCGGGCTGTGTCTTTGAAATAGGCGCGGCCGATTTCATAGGGGATTTTTTGTTCGGTGAGTTCGCGCTCGTTTTTGCCGACGAAGCTGATTTCTGGAATCGTCCAGATACCAGTGGCTACGTCATCGACGCGATACTGATCTGTCATGCCACACATATGAGAGGCAGCAAAGCGTCCCTGATCGTAGGCGGCGCCAGCCAGTGCCGGCCAACCCATTACATCACCTGCAGCGTAAATATGCGGGATTGCGGTTTGGTAGTCTTTGTTGACCTGTATCTGACCGCGAGAATCGGTTTCCAGGCCTATATCTTCTAGGCCCATGTTCTTGGTGTTACCACTGCGGCCGTTGCACCAGAGCAGTGCTTCGCCATGTATCCGCTTGCCTGACTTGAGCTCTAAGGTGACACCATTTTCATGGGTGGTGACGCGCTCATATTCTTCGTTATGGCGAACCATCACATTTAAATCACGCAGGTGATAACTGAGGGCATCAGAAATTTCATCATCGAGAAAGTTCATCAGCCATTCTCTGGTATTGACCAGATCAACTCGGGTATCGAGACCGGAGAAGATTGAGGCGTACTCACAGCCGATTACACCTGCGCCATAAATAATGATATTACGCGGTGTGTGATCGAGCTTTAAAATGGTGTCGCTATCGAAAATATTGGGGTTATCAAAGTCGATATCATCGGGACGATAAGGCCGTGAACCGGTGGCGAGGAGGAAGTTTTTCGAAGTAATCGTGCTTACCTTGCCATCTGCGTTGGTTACTGATATTTCATTTGAACCAATAAACTTGGCGCGGCCGGTATGCATATTCACGCGATAGCGGGCATAACCTTTGGTGCGACCCTGAACCTGTTTGGTGATCACATCGTCGGCGGCTTTCATCACTTCCGGGAAGGAGAACCAGCGCGGCTCGCCGACGGCACGAAACATTGGCATGGTGTTGTATTGCATCATGCGTCTAATCGACTGTCGCAGTGCCTTTGACGGAATGGTACCCAGGTGGGTGCAGTTGCCTCCAGCCAGTGACCGCTCGTCGACTACCGCAACGCGCCAGCCCTGTTTTACGGCATTCATGGTCGCGCCTTCACCGGCAGGACCGCTGCCGATAACGACTAGATCGTACTGATAGTTAGACATGCTTAGCCTTTTTCCTGTTCTGAAGAGCGCTGATTGGCGCTTGCATCGTAGGCCATATCGGCATCGCTCAGTTCATCGCACTTATTGGGATCACCACCGCAGAGATCGCAGTTGTAGTTCACTTCACCCAGTGCTGCACCGACGCCACCACAGGAGCCGGCAATCGGTTTGCCGCCCATGAGGACGCCGACAGCCATTGCTGTAATCAGCAGGGCAAAAATAATAATAGTCAGAAAGATTTCAGCCATGTTTAGTTCTCGCTGTTAACCGCTGCTGCGGTTAAATAGTGTTTAAAGGCGTCACTGTAAACCGCTGTGAATTGGTCTTCGGCTTTGGCTTTGGCTTTGGCTTTGACCAGCATATAGACGGCAATGGACTGCTGATTGGCTATTTCTAGCGCGGCCTCGTCACCCATGACCAAAAAGGCGGTGGCCCAGGCGTCTGCGTCAATACAGCGATCAGCGACCACGGTCACTGAGGCCAGACGATGTTCTATAGGTCGACCAGTTCGTGGATCTATGCTGTGAGAGTAGCGTTTACCGTCTTTCTCAAAGTAATTTCTGTAGTCACCAGAGGTGGCTATAGCCGCACTCTCTAGGGCAATAATATTATCTACCTGCCCCATGGCATCAGGGGTCTCGATGGCAATGCGCCAGGGCTGCCCTTTGGGGTTTCTGCCGCTTACGCGCATCTCGCCACCCACTTCGACTAGATAGTCTGGCAGTGCCAGCATTTCCAGTAGGTCGGCGA
>CAWLBR010000029.1:0-20775 GCA_963855085.1 Gammaproteobacteria bacterium | reverse complement strand
CCTCAGCCAAACCACCGCTTAGGGTTAAACTGGCATTCTTAGAGCCATTGTTACCGGCACCGAATTTAGCCTTGCCTTCAAACTCTTCGTCGGGGCGGTTAGTAGTGACAATAATCGCACCGGCCACTGCGTTGCGGCCATAAAGTGCACCCTGAGGACCTTTAAGCACTTCGATCTGACTTACATCCATCAGTTCTTCGTTAAAGCCATTAGGATTGGTTACCAGCACACCGTCTACCACATAGGCAAAGGTGGATTCCGCATCACGGGTTGAAACAATACCGCGAATACTGACCTGCGTATCACCCACGTTAGCGGAGTCAACCATGGTCACATTGGGCATCAGGCTAATAAAATCAGCAGGACGCTGAATACCGGCACTCTCAATTTGAGATGCGGTAAAGGCGGTTACTGCAATAGGTACTTCCTGAAGATTTTCCGCACGCTTTCGCGCCGACACTACAACTTCTTCGATAGTGATTTCTGCCACCGAGGTGGTTGCTACGCTGGCCAATATCGCCATTGCCATAACGTTTTTACTGTTAATTGGTTTCATGATATTTCCCCTCTTCCATTTTTTATGGTTTTTTCTATTATTTTAATATTGATGTTTTTACTGCATTGACATTAATTATTTTTCACCCACAAACGTCGGTTTAACCGGCGCTGGCAAATGGGTTTCCGCTTCGCAGCGACTCCGAATATCTTCAAGATCACCACCAAAGTTAAACAACGCGCTGTTATCGCCACGGGCAGCAATCAAGTCCGCACGCAGGGTCTCTGTGGCCGCCTGATCAACTGTTGCATCAGCCGCCATCACCACACCATAACGCTTGGCGCCTTCGGCAGAGACCAATCGGCGCGCCACATCCTGGCGTACCAACTCGGGATCGCGAGCAGTGGGATCGCCCCAGCCACCGCCGCCCCAGGTGTTGAAATAGAGCACATCGCCGGTTTTAACCTTGATGCCTTCCACCTTGGCCGGCAGCGCTTCTTCAGAGCCATCGACACGCACCAACTTCTTGGTGGAACGCAGTCCAGTTTCACCCCCGAGCACACCCCAAGGATAGGTCAGCCAGCGGTCGTCGTGAATACCAATATCCCCGTCACAGAGGAAGCGATAGGCCACACTCAGGCCATTGCCGCCACGATGCAGACCTGCACCCCCAGAATCGGTAATGGTTTCATAGCGCTCGATACGCAGCGGGAAATAGGACTCAATAAATTCGTTGGGTACGTTGGTGAATCCAGGCCACAGGCTGTGACCATCTGGCCCATCGCCCACTGGGCGACCGGGAACACCGCCGAAACCAATTTGGAACAGCTGGAACCACTCATTGCCCTTGCCTTCGCGACTGTCATAGCCAGAGAAGAATAGGTGTGGTGAATCGGAGAAGCCCGCTGCGTTCAACATCATCTCTGGTGCACCCATACCCAACAGGGCACCCAGTACATCAAAGATACGACCCAGAGCGTGGGTTCTGCCAGATAGTGCCGCCGGATAGTTAGGCTTTAACAGCGTGCCCTGAGGAATGCGCACATCCACCAGATCATAGAAACCATCGTTAAATACGATTTGCGGATCCACCACATTAATGGTGAAAGAACCGAAGAACATTTTGAACATATCTTCGTTGAGGAAGAAGTTCACCGAACTCTGTGCCTGAGGATCGGTGCCGGCAAAATCAAAGATCGCCTTGTCCCCCTCACGCCACATGGTGCACTTAATTTTGTAAGGGCCCATACCCATGCCATCGTCGCAGATATAGTCTTCAAACTCGCGGGGCTCTTCCGGAATAAACATACCGATAATATGTTTCATCGCTTCGTAGTTACGCTGCAACATAATATCCATGGTGGAGAACAGCACATCGTCGCCAAAGCGAACCGCCAATTCCACACAGCGTTTAGCCGCTGTGTTACAGGCGGCAACCAATGCATTCAGATCAAAACGGTTCCACTGGGGCGTGCGTACGTTATGCAGAATCAGTTCCAGCAGATCGGCCTGTAACACACCCTTTTTGTACAGCTTAGTGGGCGGAATACGAATACCTTCTTGGAAGATAGTCGTCGCCTGAATAGGAATGGATCCTGGCACCATGCCGCCGTTATCCGACATATGACCGAACATCGCCGACCAGGCTATATGGCGGCCATCTTTAAAGATTGGCACCAACACCACCCAATCGGGCAAGTGAGAGACTGCCGCATTACACATATAGGGATCATTGGTGAGGATAATATCCCCCTCTTCGATCTCTTCGTCATAGGCTTCTAAAAAGGGCCCGATAAAGGAACCGAACTGACCCACGACCATCTTGCCTTCTTTATTGGCGATCATCGGGAAGCAGTCGCCCTGCTCCCGGATACCTGGCGACATAGCCGTTCTAAACAGTACCGCGTCCATCTCCTCACGGGCATTGCGCAGCGCATTCTCAATAATATCGACGGTGACACCATCTACATCAATACGCTTTAGGGGATCATGGTTAGTTTCTAATAGTCTTGCCGTCATGATTATTTACTCCCCTGTTGGTTTAAAGAGTGCGTGGCTGAAGTGTCTGGATTAATCAGTAAATTGCCGACCTTATCTACGGTGGCAACATAGCCGGGTAAGACTACGGTAGTAGAGTCCATCTCGCCGACAATCGCCGGACCCGCAACTGCCAATCCAGTGCTCAGCTTATTGCGATCATAGATGGTGGAGTCGTACCAATCCCCCTCGTAATAGAAACGGCTGTTGGCAATCTTGCACTCTTCAAGGCTCATACCGGTCTGACCAATTTTACGCTCGGCAATGGCTTTAGCCTTGGCCTTGGCCAGTGCACGAATCATCAATATCTCGTGACCATCATCCAACTTAAAGGTAAATAGCTGCTCGTGCTCCGCATCAAACTGACCAGTTAACAGCGCAACGCCCTTCTCCATTAACTCAGCTTCGGTAAAGTCGATAGTGATTTGGAAAGCCTGTCCCGCATAACGCAGATCAGCCTGATAGGAAATTTCATGCTCTGAAGCGGGAATATTGTCTTTTAACAGCGCGTCTCCAGCCCTTACCTGTAACTCCATCAGATCCGTCGTCAACTGAGCGTCACTGAGATCATTGGCCATAGTCAGATAAGTTCGCGCCGCTTCATCCTGCACCTGAGTGGTGGCATCACCATAGGCACAGAGAACACCGGGTCCCGGTGGAATAATCACCGGCCAAGCATCAGTGAGCACACCCAGTGCATTGGCATGCAATGGTCCTGCTCCACCAAAACCAACCAGAGCGAAGTCACGGGGATCGTAACCCTGTTCAACCGACACCAGACGCAGTGCGCCAAACATGGATTCGTTAGCAATTTTAACAATGCCTTCAGCCGCCGCCATCAGGTCTATACCCATAGCATCAGCAACCAACTGTACTGCCGCTACAGAGGCTTCGCGATTGATTTCCATCTTGCCGCCAAGCTGCACATCCGAAGGCAGATAACCCAAGACCACATTGGCATCGCACACAGTAGGCTGAACGCCACCTTTCATGTAGCAGGCAGGACCGGGAACCGCACCGGCAGACTCTGGGCCGACACGCAATGCTTTGGTTAACTCTGGAACAAAGGCAATAGAACCGCCGCCGGCACCCACAGTGCGCACATCCACTGAGGGAGCGCGAACTCGCACATCCGCAACAATGGTTTCACGACGCACACGAGCACGAGAGTTTTGGATTAGCGCCACATCTGTGGAGGTACCACCCATATCGCAGGTCAAAATATTGTCGTATCCAGCGCGGCTACAGAAGTAGATTGCCCCAGAAACACCCCCAGCAGGACCAGACATCAGCATATTCACTGGAGACTCAGCCGAGGCACGGGCCGAAGCCAGACCGCCATCGGAACGCAGAATCGACAGTTGGGTGTCAGGACCCATCTTCTCGTCCAGCGCTGCCTGTAAGTTACTCACATAACTGGCCACTTCAGGCCGAACATAGGAATTGACTACAGTGGTTTCGGTACGCTCATATTCCTGCATCTCGGGCACTACATCACTGGAGATAGAAATCGGCGTATCGGTAAAAATCTCAGCGGCAATTTCACTGGCGCGCTGCTCGTTGGCACCATTGATATAGGCATTGATAAAGCAGATGGTTAAGGCTTCCACCTCACCTGTGGCATGCAGCGTTTTCAAATCCGTGCGCAGCTGATCTTCATTTAACTCTCTAACCACTTCACCCTCAGCACTCATTCGCTCATGGGCACCAATGGTCAATTCGAGGGGGGCTAACAACGGCTTCTTAACAAAGCTCACCCAGCCACCCAGACCACCGGGACAAAAAGATCGCGCCACCTGCAAAGTATCTTCATAGCCAGCCGTAGTCACCAGGCCAACTTTAGCGCCGCGTCCAGTTAACACCGCATTGGTAGCGACAGTCGTTCCGTGCATCACCCTGCTGACGTCAGCTGGATTAACCCCAGATTCGTCGCAGATACGCGCGATACCATTGAGTACACCGACAGAGGAATCCTCCGGTGTGGACGGCACCTTGGCCGTATGCGTTTCCCCGGTCGCTTCATTGATCAATAGAAGATCTGTGAACGTTCCCCCTACATCTACCCCTAATCTATAACTCATCTTCATCTCCGAGCATTTTTTATGTTTTATTTTTATATTTCTTGCTGTCGCAATTAACCGTTTTTAACTGACCTGCCCTTTAACGCGTTTGCCTCTATCCAGTTTGCTTTGCCAAATAACCTTGCAACCAAGCCTTGGATCTACCTCCAGGCGCTGTACCGGTTAATGTCTGGGCCAAATCCGAAGCATCCATCAGTGAATCTAAATCGATTCCGGTGTCAAAACCCATCTGTTGCAACATCATAGCAATATCATCTGTCGCCACATTACCCGATGCCCCAGGGGCAAATGGGCAGCCGCCGAGACCGGCTATGGAACTGTCAAAACGCCGAATACCCGACTCTACCGCGGCATAGACATTAGCCAAGCCCATCGCTCTGGTATCGTGAAAGTGACAGCCAAGCTTCTCGGCGCCATGACTAGCCACCAGCGCTGCAGTTAATTCACGGACCTGCTGTGGGTGGGCAGCACCAATCGTGTCTGCCAATACCAGCTGATCGGCACCGGCGGCAATAAACTTAGCCACTATAGTTTCTACAACGGCGGGATCGACGGGCCCATCAAACGGGCATTCAAAGGCCACCGCTATAGTGGCTATAACCTCTATACCATCCTGCTTAGCTAACCTGAGAATATTTAAAGTGACCACTTCCGCTTCAGCCATGCTCATAGCGGCATTTTTCTGCGCCATACCATCACTGGCATAAAGCACCATGGTCACGGTTTTAGCACCAGCAGCACGGGCTAATTCATAGCCTTTCATATTAGGAATAAGCGCAATAGTTGGGGTGGAAAACTCAGCAGCCTCTAGCGCAGCGAAAACCTGATCTGTTCCAGCCATCGCCGGTACCGCCTTGGGTGAGACAAAACTGCCCACCTCAATTTGCGGCACGCCGGCAGCGGAAATAGCCTGCACCAGTTCAAGTCGCTGCTCGATGGAGAGAATTTTCGGCTGATTCTGCAGACCATCTCTTGGCCCCACATCAGTAATCAAGATTGTTTCGGCCATTATTTGATAATCCCTTGATTTTTCATCTGTTGTATTTGCTCTACGCTCAAATTGAGCAATTGGGTCATGACCTCATCGGTGTGCTGGCCCAGTGTGGGTGCGGCAGTAAATATTTCATCACTGCTGCGGGATAGTTTAATCGGATTTCCTGGGCCCTTAGTGGAACTGCCATTGGGGTGTTTTAAGTCGATCACCATATTGCGGTGCAGCACCTGAGTATCAGACAGGGCCTGACTCAGGCTGTTAACCGGTGAACAGGGAATGCGCTGGGCTTCGAATAGCGCCAACCAATAGGCGCAACTATTAACAGACAGTAATTCATTGAGACGGGCATTGATCATCTCGCGGTCTTCCCAGCGTCCGGGCTGAGTATCGTATTTGGCATTATCAAACTCAGCACAGTTAACAACCCCTTTAAGGTTGGCCCAAAAGTTGTCGGTGATCACTGCGATAACGATTGACCCATCTGAGCAACTAAACGTGTTGTAAGGCACATGAACAAAGTGGCTATTGCCTATGGGATAGGGATCCTCTCCTGAGAGAAAATGCATGGTCGCCATATAATTGAGCATGGAAATCTGACAGTCGAGCATGGAAATATCCACATGCTGACCCAGGCCGCTGCGCTCACGCTCATAGAGTGCCGCTAAAATGCCCATCACCCCAAACATGCCGCCGCCTAGGTCACCTATAGGAATACCAGCCCGCACCATAGTCTCTGGATCCGGGCCAGTAATCGACATGCCGCCACCCATAGCCTGGGCCACCTGATCAAAAGCCGGACGCTTGCTGCCGGGGCCATCGGAACCAAAGCCCGACACAGTGCAGGTAATAATTCGCGGATTAACCGCGCTTAGGGAGGCGTAATCAATCCCGAGGCGCTCTGGTACCCCAGCGCCAAAATTACTGATCACAATGTCCACATTGGCCACCAGGTCTTTAAATAGCGCCAAGCCCTCTTTAGTCTTGAGATCTACCGCAACGCTCTTCTTATTGCGGTTCAGGGTGATGTAGTAAGCTCCCATACCATCCAGGGAGTTGTTCGGATCTGTGGCCAAAAGCTTGCGCGTGCCCTCACCAGCCAAAGGTTCAACCTTAATTGTTTCAGCACCCAGATCAGCAAGAATCATACTGCCATAGGGTCCAGACAACATATGGGTAAGATCGAGTAGGCGAATACCGTTAAGTGGTTGACTCACAAAGCCTCCTGATTAATAGGCCCTAGGGCAAGATTGCCGATATAAAGGCAAGGGCTATCTGAATCACTAAAAAGCGAATTAAGAGGACTATAAATTGTCATAATCACACCCGAACCTCGTTATTACAGCCTGTTGTCGATTGACCTGCGATGCAAATACTCGTATAACCTTGTCACTCCAGAATCATCCAACTTTAATGGTATAATGTTATACCAAAGAGTTCGTGTTAGCACAATAGTTTGTGGTCATACAATGACTACCCAACACCCAAAAAGGCAGGCCCAATGAGTAGCACCCAAAGCGCAACCCTTTTTACCCACAATCTGCGCCGCCATATTTCTGCCGATCTGCCAGTGCCTCTTTACCACCAGCTCTATAGTCTGATCAAAAACTATATCCTCGATGGCTCTCTGCACTACGGCGACAAACTGCCCAGTGAACAGGATCTAGCGGACCTGTTTGATGTGTCACGCATTACCGTCAAGCGCGCAGTCAATGAGCTCGCCGCCGAACATCTAGTTGAACGGGCCCGCGGCAAGGGCACCCATGTTATTTATAAATATTCACCAAAGCCGGTTAAGGCACCGATGCTCGGCGTGCTCGAAGAGATCGAGAACATCGCCGAAAACTCAACCGCAACAGTCCTCGAGTGCGCCATGATTAAACCGCCCCAGACTATTGGCGCAGAATTTGGCCTCAAACGTGGGGACACTCTATTTCATCTATCCAGAACCCGTGAGCGTGCAGGCAGCGTATTTGGTTACTTCGACAGCTGGACTGCCGGCATCCAGGTGCCCAAAAGCAGTGATATATTTATTCACGAGTCGCGGCACAAATATTTCCGTGAGAGCGGCATGCGTATCAGCCACATCAAGCAATCCATCAGCGCCATCGCCGCCAGTCCGATTATTGCCAAACACCTCAATATAGAACCGGGCGCACCGCTACTCAGTTTGGTACGTCACTCATACAAACAGAATGGCGACCAAGAAGAACTAGTGGACTATCTACTGGCGCTCTATAACAGCGAGCTGTTCCAATATCAGATGGATCTCAAACTGGATTAACCCCAAACGCAAGACTCTTCACCCTCCACCCTCTCTCCCAGTTAAAAAATTATTATCTTACGTTGACGTAAACGTAAGATAATAATTATACTGCAGGCCAGTTCTCGGCCACGATAGACCTCTCATGGAAAAAACGCAGTCAGATAGCATCATCGAATACAGCATATCCCAGCTCTCCAAAGAGTTTGATATCACCACCCGCAGTATTCGTCACTACGAAGATCTCGGTCTGCTCTCCCCCACCCGTCGAGGCCAAACCCGTATTTACGCCCAAGCAGATCGCACCCGACTGCGGCTTATTTTACGCGGCAAGCGCCTCGGGCTGTCCCTAGAAGACTCCAGGGAAATTATCGACATGTACGAACCAGGTAAAACCAATGTCGACCAGCTGAAGAAACTGATCGACGCCATTCAGCTCCAGCGCAGCAAGCTCAACCAGCAGCTCGACGATATTAGCAAACTCTTAAAAGACCTTAACCACGCCGAAGCGGACTGCATCGACGCCCTTAAAACCAACGGAAGCCAATAAGACATGAATACCACTTATCCCAGTTTGAATTTTAATCTCGGCGAAGACATCGATATGTTGCGCGACACTGTCTTCCAATTTTGTCAGACCGAAATTGCACCCCGGGCCGCTGAGATCGATCAGAGCAATGAATTCCCCATGGACCTGTGGCGCAAATTGGGCGATATGGGGCTGCTTGGCATTACCGTAGATGAAGAGTACGGCGGTTCAGGCATGGGCTATCTGGCTCACTGCGTGGCCATGGAAGAGATCTCCAGAGCCTCGGCATCAGTTGGCCTCTCCTACGGTGCCCACTCCAATCTCTGTGTTAACCAGCTGGCCAAAAATGGCACTGCGGTACAGAAACAAAAATACCTGCCCAAACTCTGCTCCGGCGAACATATAGGCGCCCTCGCCATGAGCGAGCCCAACGCTGGATCCGATGTTGTGAGCATGAAACTCAGCGCCACTAAACAGGGCGACAGCTATCTGCTCAATGGCAACAAAATGTGGATCACCAACGGTCCCGATGCCCATACTTATATTATCTACGCGAAAACTGATACCAGCGCCGGCTCCAAAGGTATCACCGCCTTTATTGTCGAACGCGACTCTCCCGGTTTTTCCCGACATCAAAAACTCGACAAGCTGGGTATGCGTGGCTCCAACACCTGTGAGCTAGTATTCCAAGACTGCGAAGTGCCGGCAGAAAATATTCTCGGCGGCGAAGGCCGTGGCGTCGCCGTACTCATGTCCGGCCTCGACTATGAGCGCACCGTTTTATCCGGCGGCCCAGTGGGCATAATGCAAGCCTGCCTCGATGTAGTGCTGCCCTATATTCACGAGCGCACCCAGTTCGGCCAAGCCATCGGTGAATTTCAGCTAATGCAAGGCAAGATCGCCGATATGTACACGGACATGAATGCCTCCCGCGCCTATCTTTACGCCGTTGCTAGAGCCTGCGACCTGGCACAAGACTCGCGCAAAGATGCCGCCGCAGTGATTCTATTTACCGCCGAAAAAGCCACTCAAATGGCCCTGCAAACCATTCAGGCACTGGGCGGCAACGGCTACACCAACGACTACGCCGCCGGACGCTTACTGCGGGACGCCAAGCTCTATGAAATTGGTGCCGGCACCTCTGAAGTGCGGCGCATGCTGATTGGCCGTGAACTGTTTGCCCAAAGCTGAAAACAATGGCCCAAAGCTGACAACAGAGTGCCCAAAGCTGACAACAAAGTGCCCAGAGCTAATTGCGGATAGAGGAAAAATTATGCCGATTATCAAAACTAAGATTAATAGCAAAAGCGCTGACTTCGTCATCAATGCCGAAGCCATGCAAGCCCAGGTCGATGGCCTTAAAAATACCTTGGCCACAATTCGCCAAGGGGGCGGTGAAAAAGCCTGTGCACGACATCTCGCCCGAGGAAAATTACTCCCCCGAGAGCGCGTTCAAGCTCTGCTAGATCCCGGGTCACCCTTTTTGGAACTCTCAGCCCTTGCCGCCCATGAGGTATACGGTGAATCCGTCCCAGCCGCCGGTATCATCACCGGCATAGGTCGCGTAAGTGGTCAGGAATGCGTAATCGTCGCCAATGACGCCACAGTAAAAGGCGGTAGCTACTATCCCCTCACAGTGAAAAAACATCTTCGCGCCCAGGCCATAGCCGCCGAAAACAACCTGCCCTGCATCTACCTGGTCGACTCCGGCGGCGCCAACCTGCCCCGTCAAGATGAAGTCTTCCCCGACCGTGAACATTTCGGCCGCATCTTTTTTAATCAAGCCAATATGTCAGCCCAGAATATCCCGCAAATTGCCGCCGTTATGGGCTCCTGTACCGCAGGCGGCGCCTATGTGCCGGCCATGGCCGACGAGTCGATTATAGTGAAGGATCAGGGCACCATTTTTCTCGCTGGTCCACCCCTGGTTAAAGCCGCCACCGGTGAAGTGGTCACCGCAGAGGAACTTGGCGGCGCAGACGTTCACTGCCGCACCTCAGGCGTAGCTGACCATTTGGCCAACAACGATCACCATGCCCTTGAGCTGGTGCGCAATGCCGTGGCACGACTAAATCGAGTGAAGCCGGTTAATGGTGATCTTAAAGCCGCTATGGAACCCCTCTACAACAGCTCGGAAATTGGCGGTGTAGTACCCAGTGATGCGCGCAAGTCCTACGATGTTCGCGAGATAATTGCCCGGGTAGTCGACGGCTCTGATTTTGATGAATTTAAAGCACTCTACGGCACCACACTGGTCTGTGGTTTCGCACGAATATTTGGCTACCCGGTGGGCATAGTGGCCAACAATGGCATTCTCTTTGGCGAGTCAGCACAAAAAGGCGCGCACTTTATTGAGCTCTGCGCCCAGCGCAAAATTCCCTTGGTATTCCTACAAAACATCACCGGCTTTATGGTCGGTAAACAATATGAAAATAACGGCATAGCCAAACATGGCGCCAAGATGGTCACCGCCGTCGCCACCGCCAATGTACCCAAATTTACAGTTTTGATTGGCGGCTCATTTGGTGCCGGCAACTACGGCATGTGCGGTCGCGCCTATGATCCACGATTTATGTTTATGTGGCCCAATGCGCGTATCTCAGTGATGGGTGGCGAGCAGGCGGCTGGTGTCTTGGCACAGGTCACTAGAGACAAGCATGAGCGTGACGGGGTTGACTGGAGTGCCGAGCAAGAAGCCGACTTTAAAAAACCGATTATCGAAAACTATGAACATCAGGGGCACCCTTATTACGCCTCTGCAAGACTCTGGGATGATGGTGTGATTGATCCGGCGGATACAAGAATGGTGTTGGGGCTGTCGATTTCGGCGAGTCATAACCGGGTTATAGAAGAGACTAAATTTGGGGTGTTTAGAATGTGATATCCGCCATAGGCGGATATCATCCTGAGAGAGCACAGCGAACCGAAGGATCTCATCCTGAAAGAGCGCATCGAACCGAAGGATCTCATCCTGAAAGAGCAAAGCGAACCGAAGGATATCATCCTAAGAGAGCACAGCGAACCGAAGGATCTCATGCAGGATGACAAAGTAGGGCTCGGGATGGCAACTTATGGCTCGGGTGACACCCCAACCTGTCATCCTGAGAGAGCACAGCGAACCGAAGGATCTCATGCAGGATGGCAGCGTAAAGTAGAGCACGCAGTAAACCAGGGAGATCCTTCGGCTACGCTCAGGATGACAAAGTAAGGCGCGAGTGACAGCGTTGGGCGCGGGTGACACCCCAACCTGTCATCCTGAGAGAGCACAGCGAACTGAAGGATCTCATGCAGGATGACAAAGTAGGGCTCGGGATGGCAACTTATGGCTCGGGTGACACCCCAACCTGTCATCCTGAGAGAGCGCAGCGAACCGAAGGATCTCATGCAGGATGACAAAGTATGGCGCGAGTGACAGCGTTGGGTGCGGGTGACACCTCACCCTGTCATCCCGGCAGAGTATTTTAATGTCATCCCGACAGAGCGCAACGACGAGGGGTCTACTTGCAGGATTGCACCCTAGACCCAGAGCGCAGAAGAGCATCGACAAATGGACTATAACCAGCAACAAATGGACAAAAAAATGTTTACCAAAATACTAATCGCCAACCGCGGTGAAATCGCCTGTCGCATCATCCAAACAGCGAAAAAAATGGGCATTAAAACCGTTGCCGTCTACAGCGACGCCGACCGCAATTCACTGCATGTCAGCCAAGCCGACGAAGCCATCCACATAGGTCCATCCCCCTCAACCGAATCCTATTTGGTTATCGAAAAGATCATCCAAGCCGCCCTCAGCAGCGGCGCCCAGGCAATCCACCCAGGCTATGGCTTTCTCTCTGAAAACGCCGACTTCTGCCGCCAGTGCGACGCCAACAACCTTATTTTTATAGGCCCCCCAGTCGAAGCCATCTTGGCCATGGGCTCCAAATCTGCTGCCAAAAATATTATGGCAAAAGCCAATGTACCCCTAGTCCCCGGCTATCATGGCGAAGATCAAAGCACTGCCATCCTCAAACAGTCCGCAGATGAAATGGGCTACCCAGTACTCCTTAAAGCCGCCGCCGGTGGCGGAGGCAAAGGCATGCGCGCCGTCTACCAAGCCGATGAATTTGATCAGGCCCTGGCCGCCGCCAAGCGCGAGGCCAAAAGCAGCTTTAACGACGAAATCATGCTAGTGGAAAAATATCTCCAGCAACCTCGCCATGTGGAAATTCAAGTCTTCTGCGATCAGCACAACAACGCAGTACACCTATTCGAGCGCGACTGTTCACTGCAGCGCCGCCACCAAAAGGTCATAGAAGAAGCACCGGCCCCAGGCATGACCGAAGAACTGCGCCAGCGCATGGGTGAAGCCGCCATTCGCGCAGCCAGTGCCATCGACTATCAGGGCGCTGGCACCGTCGAATTTTTACTCGACAGCAACGGTGAATTTTTCTTTATGGAAATGAACACCCGCCTTCAAGTGGAGCATCCAGTCACCGAAATGATCAGTGGCCAAGACCTCGTAGAATGGCAACTCAGAGTCGCCAATGGCGAACCACTACCCTGCACTCAGGATCAGTTAACCCTCAAGGGTCACGCCTTTGAAGCGCGTATCTATGCCGAAGATCCAGAGCATGATTTCTTGCCCTCCACCGGCAAGCTAACAGTGCTGCAAGCACCATTGGAAACGGCCCATGTGCGCGTCGACAGCGGCGTTATCCAAGGGGATGAAATCTCGGTATTTTACGACCCAATGATCACCAAGCTAGTGGTCTGGGACATTGACCGAGAGCGCGCCCTGCAACGTCTCACCCAAGCACTGAGCGAATATAACATTGCCGGTGTCACCACCAACATTCCGTTTCTCTACAACCTCGCCAGCAGCCAAGCCTTCCGCCGCGGCGATGTGAACACAGGCTTTATAGAAGAGCATGAGGATGAGATTTTTCATCGTCGCCAAGAAGATCTCGACTACGCCGCACCATTGGCTGCCCAGGCAATTTTAGCCGCCCGAAAAGAGTCGGCCCAAGATCTCGCCGAACAATCCAATGAACCCAACTCCCCCTGGCATCTAGTCAATCATTGGCGCGTCAGCGACAACAGCCCCCAACGGATAAATATCACTATTGGCACAGAACAGGTCGAAGTGACTACAGAGAGTTCAGCGCTGCCCGCTAATATAAAAGTAGTCAGCGACGAAAACGGCTTTAATCTATTTACTCCAAATGGTGTCTTTCACTGCGCCAAAACCCAACCTGACTTAGGTCTCGACCAAGAGCAGGACAGCAGCGGCAACCTCACCGCACCCATGAATGGCACAGTGGTCACCCTGCTAGTGGACATAGGTGCAACTGTAGCCAAAGGCGAAACCCTACTGGTAATGGAAGCGATGAAAATGGAACATACCATCGCCGCCCCCAGCGACGGCAAAGTCAGTGAATTCTTTTATCAGCCAGGAGAGTTAGTGGATGGCGGAGCAGAATTGCTAGCATTTGAAAAAGCAGAAGCCTAAACAGACCCGCTAAAAACTTAGCCTGCAGCCTCGCCAAACAGTTGGCACTGCAGGCCAGTAAGCTATACTAGCGCCCTCTCAACAGCATCTGGAGCAGGCTCCTTGACCGCGTTTCGTCCATGTATCGACCTTCACCAGGGTCAGGTAAAACAGATAGTCGGCGGCAGCCTCAATGATTCAGGCGCCGAAACCAATTTCGTCAGCAGCCACGATGCAGCCTACTATGCCAGACTCTATCAACAGCAGGGTCTCACCGGCGGCCACGTAATTGCCCTAGGTCCAAACAATCAACAGCAAGTTCTCGAAGCCCTCGCCGCCTATCCCAATGGCATGCAGTTTGGCGGCGGCGTCAATCATGAAAACGCGACGAGCTATTTAGAAGCCGGCGCATCAGCGATTATTGTCACCTCCTATTTATTTGAGAACGGCGACTTTTCCTGGTCCCGTTTAGAGAAAATCAAAGCCGAAGTCGGAGCCGATAAATTAGTCCTCGACCTAAGCTGTCGCAAGACCTCAGACGGCTGGATGATCGCCACCGATCGCTGGCAGACCATCACCAACATGCAGATCAATCAGCAAACCATTGCCGAACTAGAAAGCCACTGCGCCGAATTTTTAATTCATGCCGCAGATGTTGAAGGACTCCAGGCGGGAATCGACAGCGACCTCGTCAGCCTCCTCGGTAACTGCTGCAGCCTCCCCACCACCTATGCTGGTGGCGCACGTACCCTAGCGGATCTCGACCTAGTGCAGTCACTCTCCAATGGCAAAGTAGACCTCACTATTGGAAGTGCCTTAGATATCTTTGGCGGCTCCGGCGTCACCCTTGAGGAATGTGTGCGCTGGAATCAACAGCCCTGAGCGCATAAACAGCCCTGAGCGAATAGAAAACCCTGAGCGCATAAACAGCCCTGAGCGGATAGACAGCCCTGAGCGGAGAGACAGCCCTGAGCGGATAAACAGCCCTGAGCGGAGAGACAGCCCTGAGCGGAGAGACAGCCCTGAGCGGATAGACAGCCCTGAGCGGATAGACAGCCCTGAGCGGATAAACAGCCCTGAGCGGATAGAAAGCCCCGCCTAATAACAATAGTGCCCACCACACTGTCATCTTGAGAGAGCGCAGCGAACCGAAGGATCTCATGCAGAATTGCAGTCTACGCCCAAGGACGCAGTAAACCGAAGAGATCCTTCGACTTCGCTCAGGATGACAGTAGTAGTAATTGGGACGACAATCGTGGCAATAGGGATAACAGTAATAACAAATACGCCAGAGTCACCGAGCGGACCGCAAGGCCGTACTACCATAATCCAAAAAGACCCTGACCCTACCTTTGCGATCAATCAGGGCCCGTTTATTGATGCAATAATTTCCAGGAAAAGAGAGCACATGTCTGAGCGACAGCGAGTTGTGCGAGCGCTGGAAATAATTGTATCCATGGGACCGATCGCAAAGGTAGGGTCAGGGTCTATTCGCACCCAACGGTCAGCTTGGTTGCCAAAAGTAAACCTGAGATCCCTCGTCGCTGCGCTCTGTCGGGATGACAGAAACGGATAAACAGTCATCGCAAAACTAAAGTCCCTCAATCAATAAAAACCCACAAATTTTACTAACTCACTTCTCCAACTTATTACGAATCCTCTTCACCAACATCAATGCACCGGTAAAAATAAACGGCGTAATAATCGCCAGAGCCATAGTCTTAGAAATTAATAAATGTTGTTCAATCGGCAACGGCGCAATCAGCAGCTTAATCAAATTCATACTGTAATAAGTCATCGCCACCACCGATAACCCCTCAACCGTCTGCTGCAAACGCAACTGCAACGCACTGCGCTTATCCATCGAAGCCAACAAACGCTGATTCTGCAACTCCAACGACAACTGCAATCGAGAATTCAACAACTCCGTCGTCCGGCTAATCCGTTTCGACAGATCCTCCTTGCGCTTAACCACTGACATACAAGTATGAAACGCCGGAATAAAGCGCCGCACATGAAACTGTTTTAAAGTGCGAAAAGTCGGCAACTTCTGCTCACGCAGCATATCCAAACGACTTTCAGTCAGACTAAAATACGCCTGAGTGGCAGAAAAACGAAAGTTATGATCAGCAACCAACTTCTCCAGCTGAGTCGCCTCTTCAATCAACTCAGTCATCAACTTTTGTTCATCCTCCACTGTCTCCAGCAGATTAAGCTTGGCATTGGTGCCCACCAACTGCCCCTCCAACTTAGTTACTGCCGGAATCAATTCACGGGCTATAGGCAGTGCCAAAAGAGTCATAGCTCGATAAGCAGCAATTTCCAATAGATTGCGAATCGCCCGACCCGCCTGCAGCGCATCAATACCCTCATCCACCACCAGAGTGCGAATAAAGCCATCAGCATCGTCTCGCACCGAAGTCCAAACAGTGGCCAAACCATCATAAATTTTGCTTCCCACCAGACGCTTGCCGCCAAAATAATCTTGCAACTCTTGAGAGTTCAGAGAGGTCGGGCGCAGATCTATATGGTTCGCCGCGATCACCTCACCAGGCATAGAGTCCAACCAGTCCGCATCCATTAACAAGAACAGATTGCGGCACAGTTCAGCCTCTGGCTGACGCTGACAAATCACAGTATAGGTTGAAAACTCATTGTGCCGTTCCCAGCGAAAATCAAACTCTTTAAAACTCTGGTAATAACAGCTTTCACCAGCCTCTGGCGGTGCCACATTGTGCTTGTGAGCTAAATCAGTGAGTCGATCGATTTCGGACTGGCGGTCGCCAGGATTGAGCAGCACCAGGCTAGAGACCTGGGCGGGTAAATTCACCACCGGAAAAGTGCGGTTGTGAAGTTCTTTAATTAATGTATTTTTTTGTGGGTGGAATTTCATCTTGACTGCCCCATTTATTATTATTTTAAATACAGTCCCTGATTAAAGTAGTCCCTGATTAAAGTAGTCCCTGATTAAAGTAGTCCCTGATTAAAGTAGTCCCTGGCTAAATTGTCCCTATAGAAAAAATGCTTAGATTAAATATATCTAACTTAAGCGCGGCTGCTACTAAACCTTGGCAGCAGCCGCGCTTATTTTACTTAGAACCCAACTTTAAAGCAGAAGCTAAAAACTACTCAGTTTCAACAGCAAAGGTCAGTCCAGCATTGGCTTGCAAGCGCTCAATCAAGGCTGAGCCCATGGCTGGTGCTGAAGTCCAAATACCACCAGAGGCCAATTCAGGATTCATCACCAAACACACAGCACTCTCGGCAATCATCTTCGAGGTGGAACCATAACCAGGATCCATATCACCTTTAACACTGACCCGCACTGAGCGGCCATCACTGGCTTCGCCGATCAACAGCACATCATAGTGGCCGTTAATGCGTTCCTCGAGATCTGGACCTTCGCCAGGTTGACGGGGATCATTAGCCATAGACTTATCTTCAGTCACAGCTTTGGCAATAGCTTCGCCGCGATCACCAGGGCCGGTAACCAGCATTTCGTCGTAGACAAAATCAGTGCCATAGGCATGGCCGAGCAATTTATTTGAACGGTGAATGTTTTTCGTATTAATGCTCGCCATCACAAAGGGAGCAACCCAGCTCTGCAGTGCTTCATCAAACTCAGGCTTATCGCCGCGGGGTT
This sequence comes from Gammaproteobacteria bacterium, assembly GCA_963855085.1. Taxonomy (GTDB): domain Bacteria; phylum Pseudomonadota; class Gammaproteobacteria; order Pseudomonadales; family Porticoccaceae; genus HTCC2207. Next base: position 3,262 of record CAWLBR010000029.1, on the reverse strand, counting down.
GATCGGCACCGACAAAACCTTCAGTTAGAGCAAAGGGGTTGCGCAATACATTGATCAGCTCGCGGTCTTTTCCAGCTGCAATCATAGTCGCGCGGAAACTGGCCAAGGTGCCGCCAGAAAAAGTGCCTTTCATTGAACGCACACGACCTTTAACTCGTGGCACCATGGCACCCAACTGCTGTTCCGCAGTCTGCTGTAAAAACAACACACCCAGATCAAAGGGAACCGAATCAAAACCACAGGAGAAGACGATTCGCGCACCGCTGGCCTCTGCTGCTGCGGAGTGCGCCCCGATCATTTCATGCATCCAAGCTGGCTCGCCACAGAGATCTACATAATCAGTGCCGTGCTCAGCACAGGCTGCAACCAACTCATTGCCATACAGCTGGTAAGGGCCAACAGTGGTCAAAATAACCTTGCTGCTCAGTACCATTGCATTTAGGGATGCAAGATCAGCCGCATCGGCAACGATCAAAGGCACATCCGCAGAGATACCCATTTCGTCGCGCACTGACTCAAGCTTGGCCTGACTGCGTCCCGCCATGGCCCACTTCAATTCGCCATTGACACCGTATTGGTTATTCAAGTATTCCGCGACCAGCCGTCCAGTAAAACCTGTGGCTCCGTAGACCACTACATCTAATTCTCTGTTACTCTGCATTGTTATTATTCTCGTTTTGGAGTGAAATGAAAGTTGCTCAGGGCAAAAGTATATCAGCCTTAGGTAACCAGAGGGCTTTGAGAAAGTGACTGGCCAACCACCGCCATCATTAGGTCGGGAAAAATAACCAGAATTTAAACTGCAGTGGTTTAACAACAACAAATAACAATTCAATTTGGGGAACATTATGTCAGTTACAAGCTCTTCAGTTACAAGCTATGAAGTACGCGGCGATATCGGAATCATCTGGATCAACAACCCACCGGTCAACGCTCTGTCACAGGCACTGCGCGACGGTATCTACGCCGCAGTCAACGCCGCACAGGACGACGCCACCAAGGCCTTAATACTTATATGTCAGGGTCGCACCTTTATTGCTGGAGCCGATATCTCCGAATTCGACAAAGCTCCCACCGAGCCCTCATTTAATAAAATCCTCGAAACCATAGAGCAGTCAGCCAAGCCCATGGTCGCCGCGATTCACGGCACCGCACTGGGTGGCGGATTGGAAACCGCCCTCGCCTGCCACTACCGCTGTGCAGTTAGCAGCGCAATGGTCGGCCTTCCCGAAGTTAAACTTGGCCTGCTGCCGGGCGCTGGTGGTACTCAACGTGCTCCGCGACTCACCGGTGTCGAAGCCGCTATTAAACTGATTACTAGCGGCAACCCAATTAAAGCCAAAGCCGCTGTCGGTTTAAACCTGATCGACCATATTATTGAAGGCGACGACCTGCTTGAAGGGGCTATGGCCTATGCTCACCAACTGCTTGCAGACAACGCACCGCTGCGTAAAGTGCGCGACATCAACATAGATCCCGCTTCTTTTGATCCCGCCATCTTCGACAACTCACGCAAGCAGCTCAGCCGTCGCGCCCGAGGTCAGCTAGCACCCCAGCGTATTGTCGACTGTATCGAAGCCGCTGCCACACTGCCTTTCGATGAAGGCTTGGCCACTGAAGGACGCCTCTTTATGGTTCTCAAAGACGGTAGCCAGTCCGCCGCTATGCGCCATATGTTTTTCGCTCAGCGTGAAGCCAACAAGATTAAAGGCATAGGTAAAGAGACTGCCAAGCGACCCATCAATTCTGTTGCCATTATCGGCGGCGGCACCATGGGTGGCGGTATTGCGATGAACTTTGCCAATGTCGGCATTCCCGTGACCATGTTGGAAATCAACGATGAAGCGCTGCAGCGTGGCCTCGGTATCATCGACAAAAACTATTCCATGACAGTGAAAAAAGGCAAGCTTAGCGAAGAGCAAAAGCAAGGTTGTTTAAGCCTTATCAGCGGCACCACCGACTATCAGGATCTGGCCAATGCCGACCTAGTAATTGAGGCCGTATTCGAGAACCTCGAAATCAAGCAGCAGGTGTTTACCCAACTCGACAAAGTATGCAAACCCGGCGCTATTTTGGCCAGCAACACCTCCTATCAGGATGTTAATGCCATAGCCGCGGTCACCACGCGACCTGAAGATGTTATCGGCCTGCACTTTTTCAGCCCCGCCAATATTATGAAACTGTTGGAAATTGTCCGTGCAGATAAGACCTCTGACGAAGTCATTGCTACGGCTATGGCAGTGGCTAAAGCCATAGGCAAAGTGCCTGTGCTTTCAGGTGTCTGCTTTGGCTTTATCGGCAACCGCATGTTCAGCGAGTACGGTCGCGAAACTCAACTCTGCCTGATTGAAGGCGCCAGCGCCGAACAGATTGATCGCGTGATGGAAGAGTACGGCATGGCTATGGGTCCTTTGGCGGTGAGCGATCTTGCCGGTATTGATATTGGCTACAAGGTTCGCGAAGGCTTATCCAAAGAAGAAAAAGGCGATCCACGGAGTTTCTGTGTTGCCGATGCTCTGGTGGACCAGGGTCGCTTGGGACAAAAAAGTGGTGCCGGTTTTTATCAATATGATCCCCAGACTCGCGCCCGAATCAGCGACCCTGAGGTCAGCGCGCTGGTCGAAGCCAAGGCTGCAGAATATGGTGTTGAACGCAGAGACTTCAGTGATGAAGAGATCCGCGATCGTCTGCTACTGCCATTGATTAACGAAGGGGCAAAAATCCTTCAAGAAGGTATAGCCCAGCGCTCCGGCGATATAGATGTGGTCTATGTGTTTGGTTATGGCTTCCCGGTCTATCACGGCGGCCCAATGCAATATGCCGATCAACTGGGGCTAGACGCAGTGTATAAAAAGCTCAGCGCCCTGCACCAAGAGAGCGGCAAAGACTATTGGCAGCCAGCGGATTTGATCAAGACCTTGGCCGAAAGTGGCAGCAGCTTTGCCAAGTGGTCTCAGAGCTAGAGTTACAGCACTTTACAGTACAGTACTTGCAGGCTAGACCAACTGGGTCTGACAGAAATTTGTCAGGCTCAGTTTCCTAAAGCCCTGTACCACTAGCCCTCTATTCCCGCCAGACCCTCGATTAAAAGACCTTTTCCCACAAGCTTATTAACTCGACTCCCTATTAAACTCGCTCCCTATTAAACTCGCTCCCTATTAACCCCACTCGCTGTTACCCACAGCCCTGATCACTGGTACAATCGCCGCCGCGGTAACCTGTCCGCCCATTTCGCGCGATCACAGGCCCAACTATCAATTAA